>NZ_JADBUE010000288.1:0-18245 GCF_020245805.1 Microcystis sp. M179S2
AAAAGCCACTCTTAATCGTGTCTTGGAACGAAATAGAGGCTTTTAAAGACTGCGTACATAGAGAATTAAAACAAGAATTACCCTCGAAAAGCCTATTTTTCCCCTAAGTATTTATGCTCATTGCAAAGGTGAGATGCTCCCGAACAATGAACAATGAACAATGAACAATGAACAATCTAATTTTTTATGCTTGATATTCTAACAAATATCCTAGCTTCGCTGGTCAAATTATTCTCAAAGTATGATTGATTACGACGACAATCTTCTTCGCAAAATCTTGATTATTCTCCTTTCGATCGAGCTTAAAAAAATTTTTTCCCAGTCCTTGACAACTTATGTTAAGTTGATAGTGGCAGTTGCAAGAAATTAACCCCCAGTTCTCACCTAGGAATTGTTAAGATGAGGAATTTTTTCTCGTCGGTTTCTGGTGCGAAGAATGGAGTTGAAAACGATTACCTGTCCAACTCGATCCGGGTCCCTTGGTAGAGTGACTGACGGATAAGCTCGATCTGTTTGCAGATTTAGCTAGTTTTCTCGTCGCTAGTCATTCGATGATCAATGGGGAAAGATCGAGCCTACCTAATTTTAACTATCTTCTCTCCTCCCTAATCAAACAATGCCTACCATGACCTTAGTGTTACCAATGGTGTATTTACTGGTGATCTACCTCTTACTAGCGATCGCTAAAAAAGCTAAAATCAACTCCTAATCAGTGATCAGTGATCAGTTGATCAGATTTGAGTTTTAAGTGAGCAGTATTACAGCATTTCTCAGATACATGAGGTTCGTTCTTGCAGCTGAAATAGTTGATTAGCAGGTATTAGTGTCTGTGCTTCACCTTGACGAGAAAGGCTGTAAATAGCAGTTTCCTACTGTCTTTTCACTGATTACTGCTCCCTGATTACTGCTCCCTGAAAAAGGCTGACGGCTATAAAACGGGGACAGGCAATTGACGCTCCCGTCGCGCTCAAGCGAGGGATTCTTGATTCACCGAGTCCACTTAGACTAAGTACCTTGCGATTCTCAACCCAGAGGTGGTTCTCTCCTCAAGCGTTAACTTTGGGTGCGCCCCACCCTAGTTGTATTTCTACAAAATTTGCTTTAATTGAAGTGTTAGCTTCAAATACTGCTTTGTCTAGTTCCTGCAAAGATTTTACCTACCTACAGGTAGAAACTAGAACATTAGGTAGAACCCCATATCTTTGATTGTCAAGGTGCAGATAGCGTAGTGATTAGACTACAGGGGTTTTTCAAGCGGTTGTTTACCCTAGCCGCTATAGTTATATGGTAGCTATTTTTCGTGAGTACTTCAAACCTTTAAAGGAAAAAAGACTGCCAAGGCTAATGACCCCAAAAGAAGAGCAAGCGCACTTCGGCATACGCAACTAGAATGCCATTAACAATGTCAGAAGTCATTCGAGATTTCGCTCTTGAGACTAGACACTTATTTTTAGCTGTGGTTCGCTGTTCTATACTGGCCTTTGTTTCATCCCATCTGTAAAACCGAGGGTCTTCACCCGACATTGCAGATAAACCTTTTCTACCCGGGGAGAAAAACCGAGCCATTGACGAGATAAACGAGCAAAAGTGTCAGGATCACCGCTAACTGCGAAGTTGGTAGGTAGGGGTGTTTCGGGATTTTTTAGACCTAATAATTCTAGTTCTTTTTCCGCCGCTCGGACAACGGAAGCGGCGGGATCTACCAACCGCACGGAACTAGGTAAAAGACGACGTAAAACCGGGGAAAGATGGCGATAATGGGTACAACCATAGACCAGAGTATCAATATTTTCTGCTAGTAAAGGCTGAAGATATTCCCTAGCCACCTGCGTGGTGTAGGGGTCAAAAATGCGGTTAGCCTCGATCAAAGGGACAAATTCAGGACAGGGAATTTGCCAAACTTGGGCAGTAGGATCGATTTCTTGAATGGCTTGTTTATAGGCATTACTTTTAGCCGTAGCGGGAGTAGAAATCACCCCAATGCGCTTTCCTTTTTGCACGGCAGTTTTTGCCCCGGGTAAAATTACCCCCAAAATTGGTAAATCTTTAAATTCGGCCTGTACTTCTTCTAAAGCCAAGGCGGAACTGGTATTACAGGCCATAATCACCATTTTCACCTGGTGCTCGCTCATCCAAGTGAGAATTTCCCGGACAAATTCGATAATTTCCCCTTTAGAACGGGTTCCGTAGGGAAGTCTAGCGGTATCAGCGAAATAGAGAATTGATTCTTGGGGCAGTTGTCGATACAACTCCCTTAAAACGGTCAGTCCACCCACACCACTATCAAACACACCAATCGGACTAAGTTGTGATTCTCTCATAGATAATATCGAGGAAAACGCTGATCTAAAATAGCTTTATTTGATGATATTAAAACACGGATTTTTTGATCAGTAAACTAATGCTCCAATCATTTAATCATTAACGGAGATTTCGTTGAATATATTCAATAATTCCCCTTGCGATCGCCGCCGCCATTTGTCGTTGAAAGTTGACATTGGCTAATTTAGCAGCATCCTCAGCGCCGGTAACGAAACCCACTTCCACGAGGGTAGAGGGCATTTTCGAGGTTCTCAGCACATAGAAACGGGCCCGACGCACCCCCCGATCGGGCAGATCGACACTGCGGACAATATTGCGATGGATGGTGTCCGACAAACGGCGATCGCCAAAGTAATAAACTTCCAATCCGTTGACATCTGGTCGTCCTTTCCCCATAGAGTTAGCGTGGATACTGACAAACAGATCGGCATCGATCTGGTTAGCCAGATCCGTGCGACCTTGCAGGGTGACAAAAAAGTCGCTATCTCTAGTTAGACGCACATCGATGCCCTGTTGTTGCAGAATGCGGGTAACTTCTAGGGAAATGGGCAGAATTACGTTTTTTTCCTGAAGGCCACCAATTCCGATCGCCCCCGGGTCCTTACCACCGTGGCCCGGATCGATCACCACTAGAAAGCGGCTATTGCGTTGTTGGGGGGGATTAGGAGTGGGGTTAGAGGGGCGCGGCGGTGGGTTAAATTGCCCCGTATTGGGGGGTAAAGGAACAGGGATAGTAGTGGAGTCAGGAACCTGAGAAACGGGGCTAGAATTGCGGGAGGAAAGCAATTCTAGGGCTAGGGTTTGATTGCCCGTTTGAGTTAATTGTCCCAGTTGAAAACCCGCGGCCGTCTGTACCAAAATCAGCACCCGATTGCTGCTTTCCTGACGTACCCGCAATTGATAGATGGGACTAGAGCGACCAAAGCGCGGACCGCGAAAAGACTCGGCTAACTTAGCATTTTCGATGCTTAGTTCATAGACACCATCCCGGTTAACACTGCCGTTAGCTTTTAGGGGTAAATCCGCGCGAATTAAGAGGCGATCGTTATTGCCCGTCAGATCGATCGAGGAGATCGTGGCCAAACGATTGCTCGAAGGGGGATTATTGGCAGTTTTCGCGGGGGGATTATTGGGACGGGGATTGGGATTAGTGGCGCTAGTGGGGGGGGGAGAGGAGATATTATCCACGGAACCCAGACCACCCCTAGGCAGTAAAACCAAACCACCAAAACGACTATAGAGAGCTTGCCAATCGGGACTATCCTTATTAACGCTCAGGGAAATCTTGGCCCGTTGATTGGCAGTCTGACTGAATTGAATATCGCCGACCCCATAGCGATTGACGGGGATAGTTTGACCGGTGAGACTACTGGGTAAAGTGGCCCCGGGTAATTCAAATTCGATTTTTTTGCCGTCCCGGCTGCGTTGACTGCGGATTGATCGCTCATCACCATTTTGCTCTAAACGGACAAAAAGACCATTGCGAGTTACCTGAAAATCATCGTTGTTGTCCGTCTGGCTCACTGGAGGTGGGGGAGTGGGACGGGTGGAACCGCGATCGGGGGGAGGTGTGGGGTCAGGGGTGACGGGTGGTTGCGTTTCCTCCCTAATTGGTTGGGGTTCTGGCAATTCCACTGTCCATTGGGTGGGCGAAATTCCGCGAATTTTTACCTGTTGAGGATCAAAGGTGTAGCCTGGGGCCAATTCAATCACTAAACGGGTAGTTTCCGCATCAAATTGACCAATACGGACACTTCTGACGATATTGCCAATGGGCCGGTTAATATTGGGTTGCCCTAACTTGATCCCGGGCAGATCGATCACGATCCTGGTGGGGTTAGTGATCATTTGCGCTCGCGGTTGCACTCGATTGTCGGTGGTGAACACCAGACGATTCTCATTGGTGTCGAATCGCCAAAAGACGAGCTTGCCGGCCCAAGCAGGGGCCGCCACCAGCAACCAAGTTAATGCGCTTAGGAATAACCAATGAAATCTCACGATCGATGCTCCCGTTGCTCAGTTATCAATTACCTTTTTTCGGTAAAAATGGACAATTTTGTCGATTTTTGACCATCCATAGCTCCGTTAATGCTCTGAGAATGACTATCAATAAAAACAAGCTTATGGGACGTTGGCATGGTCTGCTATGTTTCTGATCAGTGATCAGGGATTGGTTGTTGGGGTGTTGGGGTTTTGGGGTTTTAGTTGAAATTACCCTATCTCCCTATCTCCCTATCCTCTAGCTCCTAACTCACTGCTCACTGCTCACTGATTGAGGGCTGGCGGTAGGTTCTTTAAATACTAACCTTAACAGGGGCGGAGCGATAAAGGTAGTCAAGATCACCATCATAATAATGGCCGCATCGGCAGCGGGGGATAAAGCGCCACTAGCAGCCCCGACTCCGGCAAAGACTAAACCCACTTCACCCCGGGGAATCATGCCAACTCCGATCGCCAAGCGATTGAGTTTTTCCTGACTGAAAACGGCTAACCCCGTTACCACTTTACCCAAAATAGCGACGACAATTAGGAAAGCGGCCAAGACTAATCCTTCTCGATTAGTGGGAATAGCGGGATTAAGGACACTTAAATCGGTTTTTGCCCCCACACAGACGAAAAATATCGGTACAAATAAATCGGCGATCGGGAACACTTGTTCTGCCAATTCCGAGCGCTTTTCCGTTTCCCCGAGGACCAGGCCCGCGGCAAAGGAACCGAGAATCGCTTCTAATTGGATAACTTGGGCAATATAGGCAAGAATAAAGGCGAAAATCAGGGAAACTAAGAGCAATTGTCCCCTAGTTTTCATGCTATTAACTAATTGAACGTAAAAGGGGCTTAAAAAACGACCGATCAGGATCGCACCCACCACAAAAGCGCTGGAACTAATCACTAGATAAATTACTTTGCTAATCTGCACTTCTCCGGTCTTCACCAAAGAAGCAACGACAGCGAGGATGATAATACCGAGAATATCATCGAGAACCGCTGCCCCGATGATAATTTGACCTTCTTTCGCCGATAACTGCCCTATTTCTGCTAAAACCTTGGCGGTAATGCCGATACTGGTAGCGGTTAGAGCTGCCCCGGCAAAAATGGCGGGAATGGTGGCCAGATGAAAGATATAGATTAAACCCAAAGTACCCACCAAAAAGGGAACCGCAACTCCCACCACTGCGACGACGGCTGCCTGCGGACCGACGCGAATTAATTCCTGCAAGTCTGACTCTAAACCGATCTCGAACAGCAGGATAATTACCCCCAATTCCGAGAGGACGGAAATCACCTCACTGGCAGCACTAAAAACGGCGGGAGATTGCTCCGGGGTGAGGGGGGAAGTGGATTGTAGGAAGTGAATTAGGAGAGAATCCTCGAATCCCGCTCCTCCTTCTGGAAAAACCAGTAATTTTAGGGCAGAAACCCCGATAATCACGCCACCGACTAATTCTCCTAACACGGGAGGCAAGTTGAATCGCACGCATATTTCTCCCCCCAGTTTACAGGCGAAATAAATAACGGTCAAACTCAGCAGCACGCAGGCTAAAACTAAGGCACTATCGGCAGTTTCGGCTGTAGCTGCCGAGGCTAACAGGGGAATGTTAAAACTCCAAGCGGAAGAAAGAAAAGGCTGTAGTATCATCGCTCGCTCAAAATTACTCTCAATACTCTAACAAGCTTGCGGCCTATTCAGTCATCCCTGCTCAAAGTTTGCCGTTCTATTAAACTTACTCAAATCTACTCATGAGCAAATTTGAAGCTAATTTCCTGCTTCAAGGTAGCAGTGTCGGCACTATCTACTCCCCAGGCTGACACGGTGGAACTCACCGCCAAAGAAGCTAGATTGAGACTAGCGTTCAAGTCTCTATCACAAACAAAAGAGCATTGTTCACAATCAAAAACTCTTTCGGATAAAGATAGAGACTCTTTTTTGTATCCACAATTGGAACAGATTTTGCTACTGGGGAACCATCTATCAGCTACGATTAACTCCGCACCATACAACTGATTTTTTTTGTTGGCTTTTGAAACTATTTCAATAACTTGAACCTCCTTCTGAAGTGCGGAATGTAGCCCTCTAAAATACCTCTGAGGGGGTTGCGGGCTTTTTCTTCTAATTTTTTACCCCGCACCCAAAGGACAGCACAAAATCCGAACCGCTTCCTTGCCTTTTTCCCATATCCTAACTACCAATATAACACTATTTCATTAATCAGAAAAATTACTTAAAAAACTCTGTATCCTCTGGGTCTCTGTGGTGAGCAATCAATTACTCAATCGACACTTTAGACATCTTCCACTACTTTTACCATTCCTTCTCGACCAACTTCTCCTAACTTTTCTCCCCAAACCTCCCAGCAATCTTCACAGGATTTTCCTACTCGTTTTTTGACGTTAATTCGGTAATAAAAATGTGTTTCATTATCTCCCACTAATTCCCCTGAAAATATTTCCCAATTGGGACTAACTAACAGCAGGAGTTCGTTAATTGGATCGTAAATATCCACCTCTGGATGCGCTCTTTCGGCAATTCGTCTTAACTTGATATCTGGCAGATACATAAATTTAGGTTCACAGCAGGAATTGACCATCAGCCACAGACAACCTGGCCCCTCCACTCGGTAATTAACCCACGCAATTGCTGCTGCTATTTCTAACATTTCATCCGGCATTTCATCAGGAGTGGGTAAGTGTAAATCCACTCGCATTATCCAATCACAAGATTCCTTTTTAGCCATGATTTTATAACTCTATATAGAACATTTTTACTAACTAATGACACGAGCGGGTATTTAACGGGATGGTCTGGGATTTTAGAAGCTCTATATCTGTCAGCACTTGAGAAAAATTAACCCATTACTTTAATAATAATAAACGCTGGGGAGATAAAGTAACAGTCCAAGGCAAAGCTTGCTCCTTAATTTCTAACCATTTATCCTTATATAACTCTGCTTGGATATGAAAATCGCGGTCGTGGTTGGAGGGTTGATTAAGTTTCAGATAGAGAGTCACCCGATGGGGTCCTTCAATGGCATTAGCTAACCAACAGGTAAAAGTATTAATATCGCCTAAATCTCGACCAAAAATAATTTGATGGGCGCGAATTCCCGTATAGGCTAAATAGTCGGGAATTCTGGGGACGGTGTGTAATTTAACATCCCAATCAATGGCCTCCAATTGTTGATTATTAATGATTATAGCACGGGAAAAATTCTTACAGCCCGTAATTTTTGCCAAACTAACGCTATCTGGTCGCTCAAAAATTTTCTGTTTAGAATTATTAGCAATTGCCCGCCCTTTTTCCATAACTAATAAATTCTCACATATTCGATAGGCTTCATCCATATTGTGGGTAACAAAAATTGTCACGCCATCGTAATTACTTAAAGTTTTGATCATCTGACGTTCTAATTGAGCGCGTAGATGGGTATCAAGGGCAGAAAAAGGCTCATCTAATAATAAAGCTTCCGGACGACTAGCTAAAGCGCGAGCGATGGCGACCCGTTGCTGTTGTCCCCCCGATAATTGATGGGGATAACGGTTTTCCATGCCGGGTAACTGCACTAATTCCAATTGGTTGGCAATCTGCTGTTTAATAACTTTTTTAGATAAGTTTTTGGGGAGACTAAAAGCGATATTTTCTGCCACGGTGAGATGGGGAAAAAGGGCATAATTCTGCACCACAAAACCGATACGACGCTGACGACTGGGGAGATTAATTCCCTTTTCGGAGTCGAAGAGAATGCGCCCATTTAAGACAATACGACCCCTTGAGGGCGTTTCCACACCAGCCAGCGATCGCAAAATCAGGCTTTTTCCCGACCCCGAAGCCCCTAATAGTCCTAGGGGCTGATTTTGGCAGTTAAAAGTTACCGAGAGGTTAAAACCGGGTAAAGATTTCTCTATATCGACAAATAAGCCTATTTTATCCCTATAATGATTATTTTCAGCTTCTAAAAGGGCAAAATCGCGACCCTGCCAGGGTGGCAGCCAGTCCTCCATCTCGTTAGGTTTGCTTTCTCCCGGTCGTCCTAATTGCTGTTTACGTTGACTTTGCCAGAGATTAACGGCGATAATCCCCGATAGGGAGATTAACATGATAATAAACACCCATATCCAAGCCTCAGTCATCGCTCCTGCTTCCACAGCGAAGAAAATCGCCATCGGGATAGTTTGAGTTTGCCCCGGAATATTACCCGCTAACATCAAAGTCGCCCCAAATTCCCCCAAAGCGCGGGCAAAAGCTAGGGTTAATCCTGCTAATACTCCGGGGAAGGAGAGGGGCAAAAGTACGCGCCAGAATATTTTCCCTTCCGATGCCCCTAGGGTGCGGGCAACCTGT
The DNA here is from genome assembly GCF_020245805.1 of Microcystis sp. M179S2. NCBI lineage: Bacteria > Bacillati > Cyanobacteriota > Cyanophyceae > Chroococcales > Microcystaceae > Microcystis > Microcystis sp. M179S2. Next base: position 8,663 of record NZ_JADBUE010000288.1, read on the forward strand.
AGGATGTTGGCATCCACCTGTTCAAAAGCCCCTAGGGTGGTTTTGTACATCAGGGGAAAAGCCACCACCGTCGCGGTGATGATGGCGGCATACCAAGTAAAAACGACGCGAAAGTTAAATAAGTCTAATAACTGTCCTAATAGTCCGTTTTTGCCGAATAGGAGCAGTAAAATGAAGCCTAGCACCGTCGGGGGCAAGATTAAGGGCGCGACGAAAACTCCCTCGATTAGGGATTTCCACCGTCCACGATAACCTAACATCCAATAAGCGGCGGCAATACCGAGAAAAAAGATGATTATCAGGGCAATGGTGGCGGTTTTCAGGGATATCCATAGGGGGGAAAAGTCTGGCATTGTTTATCTGGCTATTCCGAAGCCGAATTTTTCAAAAATGTTTTTAGCGGCTTTCCTGATGAGATATTGGGCGAAAGTCTTGGCAGCTTGCGGGTTTTTACTGGCTTTGATCACAGCTATGGGGTAAATAATCGGAGAATGGAGATTATTGGCAGCCGTAGCCACTACTTTTACCCGGTCGGAAATTTTGGCATCGGTGATGTAAACAAGGCCAGCATCGGCGTTACCGGTTTCTACGGCGGCGAGAACATTACGGACGGAGTTGGAAAAGACCAGTTTTGGTCTTATTTGCTCTAAAATGCCGAGATTTTTCAGAACTTCTTCGCTGTACTGACCGACGGGAACGCTGCGCGGTTCACCCACGGCAATTCTTTTGACATTACTGTTAGTCAGGGAACGAAAATCGCTGATTTTTAGGGTGGAATTCTTGGGAACGATTAAAACTAGGCGATTAGTGAGCAGGTTTCTTCTGGTACTTCTATCGATTAAACCAGCTTTTGCTAAAGCGTCCATTTGCTTAGTCGCGGCCGAGACGAAAACATCGGCCGGCGCACCTTGTGTAATTTGCTGTTGCAAAGCTCCCGACGCACCGAAGTTATAGTTAACTTTAATGTTGGCATGGGCTTTTTCAAACCCCGGCTTGATTTCTTCTAGGGCATCTTTGAGACTAGCGGCGGCAGAAACTAGAATTGTCTGGGTTTGTGCAGTGGCGATAGTAGAGGAAAAAAGGTTTATGTCTGGAGATAATAAGCAACTAAGGACAATTGAGCCGATAAAAGCCAGAAAATATCGTCTTTTCATCAAGATTGATAGCAAGCGATCGATATTTATACATCTATCACAACCAATCCACCGCCCGAAATCTGTATCTAGGGTTTGCGGCAAAAAGTTTTTCTTGGGGAAGTGGGGAAGTGGGGAATGGGGAAGTGGGGAGATGGGGGAGTGGGGAAGTGGGGGTGTGGGGAGAAAAAAGCTGACTCCTGACTCGGAGAATACTGACCCCTGAATCCTAGAACTTAGGGAATCCTGTGAATTTTGAGGAAATTAGTGCCTTTAGTTTTCTGCATGGGAATTCCCGCCATAATCAGGATTTTATCGCCCGATTGCGCTAGATTTTTCTGAAGCAGAATTGATTCCGTTTGCTTTAACACATCCTCAAAGACGGACACCTGATGATCAAGAAGAATCGGGATCACACCCCAGACTAGATTGAGACGGTGATAGACTCGTTTATTGGGAGTCATGGCAATGACGGGAACCGAGGGACGTTCCTTAGAAGCCAGTAGCGAAGTGTAGCCAGAGGTGGTAAAAGTGACAATATAACGGAGATCAAGGGTTTGATCGATCGCCACTAAAGCCTCACTGAGAGCGTGAGTTTCATCGGACTGATTGGGGGGAGCATTATCAAACTTCACATCCGCTTCCACATCATGGGCGATTTTGGCCAACATAGCCACAGCTTTGACGGGAAAATCTCCCACTGCTGATTCCCCCGATAACATCACCGCATCGGTTCCATCGATAATCGCATTAGCCACATCACTAGCCTCGGCCCGAGTCGGTCGGGGATTGTTAATCATGCTTTCTAACATCTGGGTGGCAGTGATGACGGGAATAGTTTTCATGTTGCAGAGTTTGATAATGCGTTTTTGCAACATGGGGACTTTTTCGGGACTTAATTCTACCCCCAAATCGCCCCGGGCTACCATAATTCCGTCACATTCCTCGATAATTGACTCCAAATTTTCGATCGCTTGCGGTTTTTCAATTTTAGCCATCACTGGCATATCCGCATGATTTCTCTCGGCTAAAAATGCCTTAATCGCCTTGATATCTTCTCCTTTACGAACAAAACTGAGGGAAACCCAATCAACCCCCTGAGAAAGACCAAATTCTAGGTCTTGTTTGTCTTTTTCGGTCATGGAAGGTAAGCGCAAATTGAGACGGGGTAGATTGACTCCCTTGCGACTTTTGAGAATTCCTCCCTCCAACACTTGACATTTTAGGTCTTTTCCGTTAATTTCAACGATTTTTAGCTCTAATAAGCCATCATCAAGGAGAATTTGCTCACCTAACTTGGCTTCCTCGGCCAGATAGGGATAATCGATCGAAACGGTGTTCGCTTCTCCCCGATACTCATCCATGGGTACAAGGGTGAGATAATCGCCGTCGTTGATGGTAATGGAACCATTGGGGAGATTACCAACGCGAATTTTCGGCCCTTGTAAATCTTGCAGGAGAGTGATAGGATTGTCTAATTCTTGAGAAATTTGCCGTAAAAGGGTAACAACTCTCGCATGATCTTCGTAGCTACCGTGGGAAAAGTTTAGCCGCGCTACATTCATCCCCGCACCGATCATCTGCTTGAGGACTTCTGGCGAATTACTCGCAGGGCCGATCGTGGCTACGATCTTAGTTCTATGGGTAATAATTGACATGGAACCCTTACTAATCAATCTTGGGACGATTACATGATATTCACTTTAGGTTAACTAAAAGTGAAGTGGAAAACAAATTAAGCTTTTGCACAGAGTTGCCATCGCTCCGGGTCCTTTCCTGACTGCTCAGGAATCAGCCCAGCGGCAACGGTTGGGATCTTTAAGGTAGGATAAACTAATAACCATCTCCGCTCGTTTAGATTTCGTTATGACCAACACATTAGACGATAAAGCCATAGTCAAGGACTATTTTAACGCCACAGGATTCGATCGCTGGCGCCGGATTTATGGGGATGGCGAAGTTAACAAAGTACAAAAAGATATTCGCATCGGTCATCAACAGACGCTCGATACCGTTATCGGTTGGTTAGAAAGTGATGACAATTTGCCCAATCTCTCGATCTGTGATGCCGGTTGTGGAGTCGGTAGTCTTAGTATTCCCCTCGCTCAAGCGGGCGCAACTATTTTCGCCAGTGATATTTCTGAGAAAATGGTGACAGAAGCCAAGGAAAGAGCAGCCAAAGAGTTAGCAGATACCAGTAAACTCACCTTTGCCGTTCAAGATTTAGAAGCATTAACCGGCCAATATCACACGGTCATCTGTCTTGATGTTCTCATTCACTATCCCACAGAAGAAGCATTAGGAATGATTAAACACCTGGGAGCCCTAGCTCAATCCCGTTTAATCCTCAGTTTTGCCCCTAAAACCTGTTTATTAACCATTCTCAAGAAAATTGGTCAATTTTTCCCCGGTCCGAGTAAAACCACTCGCGCCTATCAACACAAGGAAAAAACTATTGTCGCCGCTCTCAACGAAAATGGCTTTAAAATTGAACGGACGAGTATGACTAGCACTCGTTTCTATTTTTCCCGTATCCTCGAAGCTGTCCGCAGTGAATAAATAATGGCAGTCACCACCAGCAAATTAATCGAGTGGAAACAGCAAAAACGCGCGATTGTCACCCTCACAGCTTGGGATTATCCGATCGCTCGACTGCTCGATCAAGCAGGAATTGATATTATCTTGGTAGGTGATTCCTTGGCTATGACCGCTTTGGGCTATCCTACCACTTTACCGATCACCCTAGAGGCGATGATTCACCACGCGGCGGCCGTGTCTCGTGGGGTAAAACAAGCTTTAGTTGTCTGTGATTTGCCTTTTCTCAGCTATCAGGAAAGTGTCAGTCAGGCAATTCACTCCGCCGGAAGGATGTTAAAGGAAGCGGGAGTGCAAGGGGTAAAATTAGAGGGAGGTTATCCCGCTATGATCGAGACTATTAGCCGTTTAACCGAGATAGGCATCCCTGTTATGGGTCATATCGGATTAACTCCCCAGTCAGTCCATCGGTTAGGATACCGTCAGCAGGGAAAAACTCCATCGGATGCACAAAGATTAATCGAGGAAGCTTTAGCCTTGGAGAAAGCGGGAGTATTTGCCCTGGTTTTGGAACATATTCCCGCCAATTTAGCCGCTACTATTACCGATAAATTGACTATCCCGACGATTGGTATCGGTGCGGGGGAAGATTGTGATGGTCAGGTGTTAGTAACGGCGGATATCCTAGGATTAACCGAAAAAGCTCCCCCTTTTGCCAAAGTTTATGCTAATTTAAGCGAAGCAATTACAAAAGCAGTGGTGGAATTTGCCAAGGATGTGAGGGGAAATGAATAGCGGCGAAAAAGCTACCTTTGGGGCCGGCTGTTTTTGGAAAACCGAGGACGCATTTCGGCGTTTACCTGGTGTTTTAGCGACTTCTGTGGGTTATATGGGGGGAAATTTCCCCAATCCTAGTTATCTCGATGTGTTATCGCGAATTACCGGTCATGCGGAAGTGGCACAAATTGCCTATAATCCCCAAGAGATAAGCTACGAGGCGTTATTAGCCGTTTTTTGGTCAATTCATGATCCGACTCAGTTAAATCGCCAAGGACCGGACCGGGGAGAACAATATCGATCGATTATTTTTTATCACACCCCAGAACAAAAGTTAATCGCCACTGCTGGCAAGCGTCAACTACAACTATCGGGAAAGTTTCAGCAAGATATCGTTACTTTTATCGAACCCGCAGGAGATTATTATCTGGCCGATCAGTCCCATCAACAGTATTTGGAGAAAAAACAGGCTCGATCGGTCGCGGATTTCCAGAAGAAAATATAAATACAGGTTCGGGGTATAATGTAAAGTTGCTTTCGCAGGAGATCAGGAAAAATGCCCGAGGCGGTCGGAGTCATTCAAACGTTGGGTTTTCCCCCCGTTTTAGCGGCGGCGGATGCCATGGTTAAAGGGGGACGAGTCACCCTAGTTTATTTTGATCTAGCGGAAAGGGGCGAATTTTTGGTGGCGATTCGCGGTCCGATTTCCGAGGTTAAACCAGCAGTAGAGGCAGGATTAGCGGCGGCGATGACCGCTTTTGGTGGTAATGTGGTCAGTCATTACATCGTACCGAATCCTCCAGAAAATGTACTGGCAGTTTTACCAGTGCAGCATACGCCTAAGTCAGACCGTTTTCGCAGTTAATTTCCCTAGCGATTTACCCCAAACTAGACTATAGTTAAAGACTGGAAAATAGATTGGATTCTATCAATTAAACTTATCTGATTTTTGTTATTAGGAGTTAATTTATGACAGCCCAACCCGCGGTGGGATCGATCGAGACCAAAGGTTTCCCCGGTATTCTAGCGGCCGCCGATGCGATGGTAAAAGCAGGACGGATCACGATTGTTGGTTATTTAAGGGCAGGAAGCGCCCGTTTTACCCTCAATATTCGTGGGGATGTACAGGAGGTAAAAACCGCTATGGCTGCCGGCATTGAAGCCGTCAATAAAACCGAGGGGGCAGCTTTAGAAACCTGGGTAATTATTCCCCGTCCTCATGATAACGTGGTGGCTATTTTACCGATCGATTATAGCGAGGCAGTGGAACCTTTTCGTGCCGCCGCCGACGGTGCGATCGCTCCGATTCGTCGTTAATATTCAAGGTCAATTTTTTGTGATCGGTTGGAACTTGTCTAGTTCCAACTTAGTTTTTGATGATGATTTAAGTTTTAGTCAGAAAACCGAATTTGATAATTGCTGCAACAGTTGCACCGATAACAGTGACTATCAAAGCCCATATTTGAGCCGTTGCCCTTTCTTTCAAGTCTTTGACATCTTCTTTGATTTGGGAAACTTCGGTCTCTATTTTCGGCAATACTTCTAGTTTTGTTTCGATTCCCTTCAGGTTTCTGACATCTTCTTTGAGTTGGGAAACTTCGGTCTCTATTTTCGGCAATACTTCTAGTTTTGTTTCGATTCGCTCTAACCGATTGTCAAGTTTAGCGAGAATATCTTTTAAGTCAGTTTCAATGATAATAGGGTTACTCATGGGGAGATTCCTAGATTTTTATGGCTTTGTTTATCGTCAGGTTTGGGAATCGCCGTCTGTTTTACGGCGGCGAGGATGTCAGGTTTTACTCGACTCGATTAGAGCGCTAGTCAACCCTTCTAGGGTGTATTCTCGCGCCTCGATATCAACACGACCAAATAACTCTTGACAGGTTTTTGAAGTTTGCGGACCGATAGAAGCCAGACAAACTTTTTCTAATAGGGAATTAACCGATAATTCTGCCGTTTCTTGCAGCAATAACTGATAAAAATTCTGGACGGTTTTGGAACTAGCAAAGGTGACTATATCGACTTTCCCCTCTCGAAAGGCTTCCCAGATGCCCCTATCCATGCGCGCTGGACATCTGGAATCGTAGGCGGCCACTTCCGTCACCTGACCGGCTTTGGCCGTTAATTCCTTAACTAATATCTCTCTGCCTCCCGTTTCCACGCGAGGAAAGAGGAATTTTTGCCCCCTAATCGGGTCGGGAAACTCGTTTACCAAAGCATCAGCGACAAAATCCCCTGGGATGAAATCCGCCTTTAATCCCCGTGAGTGCAAAACTTGGCTGGTTTTTTTGCCCACCACGGCGATTTTTACGTTCGCTAAAGCCCTAGCATCTTTTCCCCAAAATGTCAAGCGATCAAAGAAAAAATTAACAGCATTGGCAGAAGTTAAAATCAGCCAATCAAACTCTTTTAACTGAGCGATGGCATCGTCTAAACCTTGCCAACGGTCGGGGGGACGAATCTCTAAAGCGGGCATTTCTAGGACTTCTGCGCCTTGATTTTGCAAAATTTCGCTAAATTGACTCGTTTGCTCGGCGGCACGGGTAATAACAATAGTTTTACCTCCTAGGGGTGGGGGAGAGGACATAATCGCCAGATCCACAACTTGACCAATGACCATAATAGAGGGTGAGAGGGACACCCCGGCGGTTTGAGCGAGAATATTTTCTAAAGTGCCGCGCCAAATTTGTTGATCCTTGCGTCCCGCCTGGCGGATAATAGCGATCGAGTCGTCAATATTCCGCCCATTTTGGCATAATTTCTCGATAATTTGCCCTAAAGACTGACCGGCCATCAATAGCACCAGCGTATCAATTTTAGCTAAAGCTGACCAATCGAGAGACTCGGGATCGTGAGCGCTCAAGACCGCAAAACAGCGACTAATATCCTTTTCCGTCAGGGGAATTCCGGCCAATAAAGGAGCGGCCAAAGCGGAGGAAATTCCAGTTATCAGTTCAAAATCACAGCCAGCCCGCTTTAGGGCCAACATTTCAGGATATACTCGCCCAAAAACCCCCGGATCACCACTTTTGAGCCGAATAACTCGTTTTCCCTCTTGACAATAATTAACCAATATCCGATTAATCTGATTTTGCTCGGCGCCGGGTTGTCCTCCCCGTTTGCCCACATCGACTAAAACACAGGTTTTCGGCACGAGGGAGAAGATTTGACTATCCACTAGGGCATCATACAGCAAAACCTCGGCCGTGGCTAAAATTGCTCGCGCTTGCAGGGTGAGAAAACTACTCTGACCGATTCCCGCACCGAGAAGATAAACTTTACCCCGGGGATAGACGACTCCTGACATAATCGCAAATTTGGGTTTAATCTTTAATTTAGCACTGGAGAAGAAACAAATTACTAACGCAACCAGGGCAGCAGTAAAGTGACGAAATAATATACTAGGGGAGCGGTGAAGACATAACTATCAGTGCGATCGAGTATACCACCGTGACCGGGGATTAACTGGCCGGAATCCTTGACCCCAGCATCGCGTTTCATCATCGATTCGGTCAAATCGCCCAATAAACTGACAATACCAATTAATAAGCCCAAAATTAGGCCCGTCAGCTGCCAATAGGGCCAATCTAAATACCAAGCACCCAAATCGGCCACCGCTATACTGCCTAAAATGCCAAAAAAGGAACCTTCCACGGTTTTTTTGGGACTAATCAGCGATAAACTGGTTTTCCCTAACCATTTTCCCATGATATAAGCTCCGATATCGGCGGCCCAAATGCAACCGAAAGCTAGAAAAGTCACCGTCAAAGCGGCCGGGAATAATTTCGGTTCCATCCACGATTCTGGCCAATATCCCATCAGGGGTAAGTTACTGGCCATAGCCACCGGACCACTTTCAGGAGAAAAACCGACCCGTAAACGAATCCAATAACTAGGTAAGTAACCACCATAAAACAGACCGAGAATTGAGGTGGAAATGTCGGCAATTGTCGCCATTTTGGGCTGAAAGAGCAGATAAAAACAAATTAACGCTCCGGCCAGGGGAAACATGGCATCGGTGAGGGGGGCTGCCATAGTTGCCGTCAGTAGTAATAATTGCGAAACTACGAGAGTGGTTTTAGCGGCCGGTTCAATGCCTTTAGCGCGAACTAAGCGAAAATACTCCAATTGTCCCAAAAAGACGATAACACCGATGCCGAGGGTGAAATACCAACCCCCAACGATAATAATTCCCAGTGCGAAGGCAATAGCAAAAATAGCGCTGACAATGCGTGGCCAAGGCATGGTTAATCCAGAGAAGTTAGGCGGCATTGTCATAATTATATAGATTAAGAAAACTTTATGGAAGGTTATCCCCAATTAAAGTTTATCGCCACTCAGGATGAACATGGGATCAACGGCGGCAAAAACTTGCTGAATACCCCTAGTTTCTAGGCGATTTACTGCCGCTTGGACAATCTCGATATTACGCGCCTGTAAATTAGAAAAGCCTTCGGAAAATTGATAGAGGGTTTCTAAATTATTGGCCGTAGCCACGATGCGGCCGTTGGGTTTCAGGTATTGCCACACTTCTTGCAGGACCGATTTAATCGGTTTGCCGCCCTCGATACAGACGCGATCGGGTGCTAGGGATATATTGGGCAGACAATCGGGAGCACTGCCTTCAAAAACTGTAACATTTTTTAGCCCGAAGCGATCGCAATTACGGCGGATTAAACTGGCCACTTCTTCATCCCTTTCAATGGCAATAATCGGACTATTGGGGCATAATAAGCCAATTTCAACGGGAATAGTGCCGGTTCCTGCCCCGATATCCCAGAAAACCCCCCCATCACCTAACCTCAAAGCGGAAATCATCAATAATCTCACCTCGCGTTTACTCAAGGGAATCCCGGGCAAACGTTCAAACAATTCATCGGGAATACCAGGGGTTTTATATAACCAAGTCATGGGGAATCAATTATTGAGAAGCTTCACTACCAAGCATTATTATATAAATTTGTCCAAGTTTCTTTATTAAGTAAACAGGGACTTTTCTAGTGGGACTTAGGCGTTTTCGGTCAGCAAAAAAGGCTCAAACCATTACGGGACAAAGGGTTAACCTCGATTGATGATTTTCCTTGATCTATCTGGGTTTCAGCGATTTTGGGCTTCTCGAAGTAAATCCCAAGCGGGGA
>NZ_JADBUE010000289.1:0-15755 GCF_020245805.1 Microcystis sp. M179S2
GGTCTGCTGAAAAAGTACGGGCGAAGCATTCGGATAGAAAATCTACGGTTTCACCGATAGGTTATTGCCCGAATGCTTCGCCCCTACAGGACGCGGGCCGATGAAGATGCAAGGTTTTGAACGACGATTCTCTCAAAATCTTGCACCTGTTTCGCAAGAAAAGCCCCAAAACCCTTACTTTGCCTACATTTCACATTTATTCAGCCAACCCTAAGTAGGTAGGTGTTAAAAACTGTCAAATCCCCCCTTATTAAGGGGGGTAGGGGGGATCTCCCCTGATTAAGGGGGGTAGGGGTAGGGTTGATTTATAGTAGGGTTGATTCATGAATCAACCCTACTAGGGGGTAGGGGGGATCAAAGGCAAAATCTATCCCTACAAGCTCAAGGGTTGCGGATCTAACTTCAAATCGGCAAGACTGACATCACCGTGACCATTTACCGCCACCTCTAGGGGCAAATTGCCGTGATAAGCTTGGATTAACAGGGTTTTTAAGTCCTCGATCAGGGGATAACGGGGATTGGCTCCGGTACACTGATCATCGAAAGCTTGTTCGGCTAAATGGTCTAATTTGGCCATAAATTCGGCTTCAGTTTCGGGAATTACCTCTTTGATACTGGCCGGAATACCGATTTCCCGTTTTAAACATTCGATCGCTAATACCAATCTTTCCACACTTTCGGTCTCGCTTTCTCCTCCCAATCCCAGAGAATGGGCGATCCTGGCATAGCGCCACTTCACGTTAGGATATTTGTACTGAGAGAAGGTCGCCTGTTTAAAGGGGGCATCGGTGGCATTATAGAGGATGACGTGGGAAATCATCAAGGCATTGGCCAGACCGTGGGGAATGTGGAAAATGGCCCCCAATTGGTGGGCCATGGAGTGACAGATGCCTAAAAAGCCATTAGCGAAGGCCATTCCGGCCATTGTCGCCGCATAATGGACTTTTTCCCGCGCTTTCGGGTCTTTAGCTCCGTTATGATAGGAACTGGGCAAGTATTTAAACAGCAGTCGGATGGCATCTTGAGCAAGAGCGTTAGTATATTCTGAGGCTAAAACCGAGACGTAGGCCTCAAGAGCATGAGTTAAAGCGTCAATTCCGCCGTAGGCTGTCAATTTTTTCGGCATATTCAGCACTAATTCCGGATCGACAATTGCCATGCTGGGAGTTAGGGCATAATCTGCCAGAGGATACTTAATATTATTACGGCGATCGGTCACGACGGCGAAGGGAGTCACTTCCGATCCTGTTCCCGAAGTGGTGGGAATACAAACCATCAGAGCTTTTTCGCCTAAAGGGGGCAATTCATAGACTCGTTTGCGGATATCCATAAAACGCATGGCCAAGCTCTCGAATTCTATCTCTGGATGCTCGTAGAGTAGCCACATAATTTTAGCGGCATCCATGGGGGAACCGCCACCGATAGCGATAATTACATCGGGATTGAAGGTATTAATGACATTTAACCCCCGTTCGACGGTTTCTAGGGAAGGATCGGGTTCCACATCATAAAAGATATTAATCGTGATGCCGATTTCTTCTAAAACTTCCTCTAAAGGTGCGGTAACTCCTAGGTCAAAAAGAGGTTTATCGGTGACAATAAAGGCCCGTTTTTTGCCGGCTAATTCCCGAATAGCGACGGGTAATGCCCCGTATTTAAAATATACTTTTGGTGGTACTCGGAACCAAAGCATATTTTCCCGGCGCTCGGCCACGGTTTTAATATTTAATAGGTGGGTAGGTTCGACGTTTTCGCTGATGGAATTACCGCCCCAAGTGCCACAACCGAGGGTTAAACTAGGATCGAGACGGAAGTTATAGATATCACCGATCGCACCTTGGGAGGAAGGGGTATTAATTAATACCCGGGCCGTTTCTACGTTGTCTTCAAAGCGTTTAATATGTTCCCGATTTGAGGGTGCGGTATAAAGCACGGCCGTATGACCTCGACCCGCAAATAAGACCAGTTTTTCGGCTTTTTTCACCCCATCTTCAAAGTCTTTCGCTCGGTACATAGCTAAAATTGGCGAGAGTTTTTCGTAGGAAAATGGTTCCTCTAAACCAATATTTTCTACTTCTCCGATTAGTAATCGGGTATCTTCGGGAACAGAAATTCCCGCTATGGCGGCTAATTTTTCCACTGGTTGCCCGACGATATCGGGGTTGATATGACCATCTTTTAGGAGAATCCCGACGACTTTTTCCCTTTCTTCGGGGGAAAGAAGATAGGCCCCGCGATCAATAAATTCCTGTCGAACTTCTTCATAGATGCTATCGACAACGATTACCGATTGTTCGGAGGCGCAAATCATGCCGTTATCGAAGGTTTTACTGAGAATAATCGAGGAAACGGCCATTTTTATGTGAGCGGTTTCGTCAATTAAAGCGGGGGTATTGCCGGCACCGACTCCTAAGGAAGGTCTTCCCGAAGAATAGGCCGCTTTTACCATACCAGGGCCGCCGGTAGCGAGGATTAAATTAATGCTGGGATGTTGCATTAATGCTTGGGAAAGTTCCACCGATGGCTGATCGATCCAACCAATAATACCGGCCGGCGCACCCGCTTTGACGGCCGCTTCCAAGACAATTTTGGCCGCCGCGATGGTGCAGTCTTTCGCTCGCGGATGGGGGGAAAAAATGATGCCGTTGCGGGTTTTCAGGGCAATTAGGGCTTTAAAAATGGCTGTAGAGGTGGGATTTGTGGTGGGTACGATCCCCGCTAAAATGCCCACGGGTTCGGCGATTTTTTGCAATCCAAAGGATTTATCTTCTTCGATAATGCCGCAGGTTTTGCTGTGTTTATACTTGTTGTAGATGATTTCTGAGGCAAAATGGTTTTTAATCACTTTATCCTCTATTACTCCCATCTCTGTCTCTTGTACGGCCATTTTAGCCAGGGGAATGCGAGCGTTGTTAGCTGCTAATGCCGCTTTTTTGAAGATAAGATCTACTTGTTCTTGGCTATAGTTGGCAAATTGTTGTTGAGCTTTTTTTACCTGTTGAATCAGTTCTTCTAGCTCTTGTCTATTGGTAACTGTCATAACAATTTTGTCGAAAAAATTAGGCATTTTATTCTACTCTAGCGTTTTTCGGCAGGGGATTCGCTTAATCTTGGGATTTTCTTTATAGTTTCCTAAGCATTGGTATTATAGGATACTAATCCTAAATCCATTGAGCATAGGTTACATATCAGGACAGGCACTCATGCAAGAGGCACTCATGCAAAGGGGAGAATAAATAATCAGTTTTTAATAACTGGATTTAGTATAAATTAGGATTGACCAGTACCTAGAAAAAGTTTGAGGACAGAGACTCAATGATCAAGTTACCAGAAATTCAAGCTGGTGTTCGAGAAGCTGGTTCTATTCCGCACTCCTTGAGTGAAAAGTTTAAAGTTGATCACAGCTTGGCAACGGATTCAGGGTGAGATTCAATATCAAACTAGGATATCTCTAAACTCTAGAAAATCAATATCTTCAGAGCCACCGAATCAAAGAGAATTAAATCACTCAATTTTGATGGTGTTTTGAATGATTAATCTCAACCCAGTTTCTTGGCGAAATTTTTCCATACTCTCTGTTTGTGAAGTCTGAAAGGTAGGCTTTTTGTTATTGGCAATGTAGGCTTTTCTAGATGAATAATCCTCTATACCATGATTTTCAATAAATACCCGAATTGTGTTTCTTAGTTGCTCTTCTCCGTCTCCTACCCACCCCGAATTTTTCCCCTTTCGTTCTTTTAATTCTACAAAAATCAAACAATTAGCATAGGTCAGCATTCCATCACAGCGTTTATCCATACCACCACTACCATCGACTTTTCTAATTTCAATACATTTATCAATAGCGGTAAATGTCGCTTCAATTTCTTGAGAGTTTTCCACAATAGCAATCCAATCCCTGGGATTTTCTGTATCTAAATAAGCGGGAGTTTCTGGGGGAAATGGCGGATCGCAAATTCCAAATTCATGCCGATGGGTTTGACTCTGACATTTTTTATCAAAGAAATTGATCTTCATAACTGTTCTTCGATTTCTAGTAAATCATCAAAAAGCTGATTTGTCTCTCCTAGGGAAAGATTGAGATAATTTTCATCAGAAGGTAAACCATTATATGTAGCAAGTTCTCGGATTTCTCCTTGCTCTGTTAATTCATATACAATAGCATCTTCTGCCGCTATACAAGAGGCTTTCGGGACAATTTGGTTGAGCTTTTCTTGGAGGTAATCGGCGTTAGAAATCGCTGATGATAGGATTTTTTTGATAACTTTATCCGCTTTGATAGCTAGGGTTAGATCGTTGATAATATAAGGACTATGAGTAGTTAAAATTAGTTTATTTCCCTGGGTTAAATTGGCAAATTCAAATAATTTATATAAAATCTTTTTCTGAGATTGAGGAAATAGATTCTGCTCGATTTCTTCCACAATATTTACAAAACACTCATTGCGGTATTTAGAAGATAACACTTCTAGTGCCGCCTTTTTTAGGTCATCGGAAAGATTATCATTAGAGAGAATTTTCTCGATTTCCATTTTTAATCTTTTTTGCTCCTCTCCACTGAGTTCATTGCCGGAAGTTTCTTGAGTTCGATTAATCGATAAAGCAATATTTCGAGAAACGAGAAATAAAGGAACAAAAGACTGAAAACCACTGGAAGCTTCTGATAGATTTAGTTTATAATCACTACCCACAATCTTGGCCAGTCTATTGAGTTTATCAAATTCCAATTTAACCTCACCTACTGGCAAAGTCAAACTGCCAGATAATTCCTGTTGTGAGCGATCCAATTCTTCCCAGAAAGTATATAATGATTCTGGCAGTCCTTTGAGTTTTTCTGGCCATCTTACTGCACTCAAAAAGTTTCGCTCTGCTGGTACATACATAATTTTTGGTACTCGATACTTTGAATTATCAGTACGCTCGATCGATAATTTAGCATTTTCAAAACTAATTCGATAAACATCTCCATTGTATTCAATTTGGGTTTCGGGTAAAAAGTAATTGGTTAAATTTTGGTATTGACAAAAAGATTTAACAAAACGATTATATTTAGTCACATATTTTTCCTCTAAATCCCCACGATATAGAGCTTTTTCCAACCAGCTTAATGTTGATATTAATTTAGCAATGCTACTTTTTCCAGTGCCTTGATTACCGATAAAAATCGTTACTTTCCGAACGTCGATAAAACCATCATTTTCTAGTAAACCCGCCTTAATTGGACCGAAGTTTTTAACTTTAATTTGGCTCATTGTTACCCCCTAGATTGACGATAATAAATTTTGGCCAGTAATTTGTCCCGAAAAAAGCTCGTGTTTAACACGAGCTAAATTAACTAACTTCAAGGACTAACTAACCGCCGACCTTAACTACTGGTTTAAAACTGGGAACAACCAGTTCACTATCCTGTTTAGTCAGCTTATTGTATAAGCGTTCCGTATTGGGGAAATTAGCGGCCGGTAGAGTCGGGAAACGACGATAGGGAACCGTATCTTCACCAAATAATTGTAGGTATTCCATGCTATTAACCATGGCACCGATAAAGGCTTTTAATCCCTTAGTTGCCAGAATTTGGTTATATTTCTGGATTTCTTTTTGATTCAAGGGAGCGCGACCTAAGAAGTGCTTGGTTCCCAATTCAATTACTTTCGTATTCGGATAGGGAGCATAGAATTCTTTCAGGTAAAGATCCGAACAACCTAAACCCTCAATAAACTCTTTCACCGTGATCTCAGCATTGCTTAATTTACTCTCTAAAGCGGTAAATTCGGCATTGATGATATAGGGTTCGAGATCCCGTTCAAAAATCTGACGATAGGCGGCGCGAACAGTATTTTGTACGGCAACTTTATCCAGATTAGTTAACAGTTTAAAGATCTTAGTTTGTTCCCGTTGAACCGTGACACCTTGACCGACACGAGATTGAATATCGGGTTCAGTGCGAATCGAGACCGAAGGTGTACCCAATTCAATAAAGCGCGGGGTTTCCTCTTTATCAACTCTTTGGCCGATATCTTCGCGGAGATTGCCCAAACGCACCATCCGTAACTGCATCCCTTGGGGAGTTAGATAGCGCTCGTAGGGAACCGTATCTTCGCCAAAAGCTTCCGTATATTCAGGACTATCGATCAGAGCATCGATTAAAGCATAGAAGCCTTTTTTCGAGCAGATATCGAAGTATTGATTCATTTCCTGACGACCGTAGGTAGGACGACCGAGCAGACGACGGTGAATATATTCGATCGCTTTCACCACATAGAGAGGAGTCCAGTAGATTTTCCGGAAAGTCTCGGATTTAGCTAGGGTTTTGATAAACTCCCGCAGAGTAATATCGCCATTTTCCAGCTTAATCTCGGCCACGGATAAACGCTGACCTTCGTAGGGCATTCGACCGAAAACCTGACGATAAGCCGCTAAAATCACTCTTTGGGTGGAACTTTCGCCAAATTTAACGCTCACCCCATTACTAGAACCGGGTAACTCGTTATTGAGACGGAAAACTTTCGGTCCCAAAGTACCGGGGAATTCACCTCGGGCGCCGGGGTTGCTATTTTGGTTATTAGTGGCAGGTCCGCGGTGGATGAGGATACGTTTGGTATCTTTACCGAAGGGAGCGGGACTAGAACTAGGTTCGCGGGTTTCTTTCGGGAAAATTGCCCCAAATTGGATTTCTAGGGGATCATTTCCGGAACCGTAAACGTGCTGATCCGGTAAGGGGCGATCGTATTTAGCAAAGGTGGTGATAAATTGGGGAACTTTGCGGAAAGGTGCGCTGTAGTTAAACAGGTCGATCTGCATCCCCCAGTTACGACATTCCTGCGCTTCTGCACCCAAACCCCGGAGATAGGGAACGGTTTCTTCGCCGAAATAGTCGGAATACTCCTGAGAATCGACTAAAGCATCGATTAACGCCGATAAACCGCCGCTAGAGACGATCGAGAAGTATTTCTGCACTTCTTCCCGGGAGGAAGGACCGCGACCGAGGAAATGACGGAAAGCCAATTCTAGGGCGCGACTATTGATAAAAGGTTCAAAGAACTGTTTACGGTAGAGAGGCGATTTACCGAGACGACGGACGAATTCTTTCATCGAGATGTCGCCGTTTTTCACCTTCGATTCTAGGTCAGAAATGGACTGACTGTAGGCGCGAGTGATGTCCCGTTCAAAAATTTGTCTGTAGGTGGCCTTGATAATCGAAGATTTTTCCGACTCCGATAAACCGGTTTTCATGACAAACTTTTGCCGTTTTTCGGCGGCGTTGTAGTAGCTTTGGGGAAGACTTAAACCCTGTTGGTCACTACTGGGACGCTGACGCAGTTTATTAGAGGGGGTGGGGGCTTTTAATTCCCCCAGTAGGATATTGAAATAGTCACTGATTAAAGTGGCCGCATCCTTGTCTCTCTGGAAATACTCGATCGAAGCGGCCCGCATTTCTTGCAGGGCCACGATGGTGGCATCAATGGAACAGGCATTTTCGAGAACTTCCCTTAAACCGCGGGTATTAACGATCAGGATACTGGTATCGCCGGCCACGATCGCATAGGTAACGTAACGCAGGAACCAGGATAAATCCCGGAGGGACTTCTGCATATTGCTCGGACCGTAACGAGAGACGTTGATCGGTCGGAATCCGGGGGGAATCGGGCCGCTAGAGGCGAAAATCCCTTTTAAGCCCCCGAGAAGGCCACTGCCGCCACCGGCCCCGCTTTCCGCGTAGGTAACGGTTCCTAATTTCATCCCTTCCTGGACGTTGGTAACTTTACCCGCACCCACCAGGGCCATTTCTTCCACGGGGGGTTTTTCTAGGTAAGCCATGGGGGAACCGCCGGTAAAAATCCGGTTAGCTGCCCGTGACACGATCAGATCGGAGTTCCGGGTGAGCGTTTGGGCAATATCTAAGCGCTTGCTCCCCGATTGGAAGTAGGCGATCAGTTCATTGAGTTCGGGTTTATCGAGAAAGCGGTCTTGTTGTTCTGCTTGGGTAATGGCAGATACTGGGACGGTTTGATAGAGTTGGGGACGCGCTAAGGAGCTGCCACCGCTTGCCTTAAGACTCATTGGATTTTAACTATCTCCCTTGACGATGTGCTGAGTTCTCCAATCGTGGAGGCGATCGGTCTTAAAACCAGATGTTTAAAAATTTAATCAGCATCTAGATTAAAACTTTTTGCGCTTCCTGAGATAGTTTATTAAGAATTATATAGATTTTTTTCGCTAAACTTACCGATCGGTCTATTCCGACACCCCACCTGTATGGGAGGCTAACCAGTCTAAATAGGTCTGAGAACCCGCCACAATCGGTAAAGCGATGATTTCTGGGACTGCATAGGGATGAAGTTCCTGTATCTTCGCCGATAACTGCTCAAACTGCTTTAAATCGCTTTTAATCGCTAATTGCCATTCGCTCTCGTTTTCAATCTGTCCCTGCCAACGATAAATGGAACGAATCGGGTAAATACTGACACAAGCTGCCAAGCGCTCGTTAAGTAAGGCGATCGCTAAGTTTTCCGCTTCCGTTTCGCTGGTTGTTGTCACCAGCACCAATCCAAAACCGGTTAATCTTTCAGTCATAAGTAATCGTGCAAAATAAATTTCCTAGTGAAGATAGGCACTCATGCACTCATGCACTCATGCAACAGGCAACAGGCAACAGGGGGGATAAATAATCAGTCTTTAATAACCGGATTTAGTATGATAACTGATCACTGATCACTGATAACTGAATTTAGGCGATCATTTTTTCTAAAGCGGCCAGATCGGGAATACAGAGAGATTGCTGCTGTCGTTGAATCAGGCCTTTTTTCTCCAATTTGGTCAAGGAGCGGGTCACGGTTTCCCGGGCCAGGCCACTAATACCACTCAATTCCCGGTGAGGTAAATTGGGAATTACTGTACCCTGGCAGCTTTTTTCTCCTTGACCTTCGGCTAAAAAGAGTAAAGTATCGGCGACTCTGGAGAGACTATCGGCCTCCCGTAAACGTAAACGCCGGTTAAGTTGACGCAAACGCTTGGCCATTAACTGAGAAAGACGAATTCCCGCTAAAGGTTCCGATTTGAGCAGATTAACAAAATCTTGGGCGGGAATACTGCTAATTGTGGCCGTGGTTAAGGTGATAGCATCGGTGGAGCGGGGAGATTCTTCTAAAGCGGCCATTTCTCCGAGTATTTCCCCTTTACCTAGGATATTTAAGGTGACTTCTTTACCCGACCTATCGTAAGTACGAATTTTCACCCAACCATCCAGAATAAAGTAAACTGAACCACCCCAATCATTTTCTAATAAAATCGCCCGATTAGCAGGATGAGTGCGGGTGACAGCATGAGAAGCAACTTGATCGAGGGTTTCAGGGGGCAAACCGACCAATAAAGTGGCTGTATCTAATAATTTTTGAATCTCTGCTGATTTTTCCGCCGGATAGCGTTTTTCTTCCATGGTTTAATATTTAAATTTTGTTGGTTTTAGACAGTTGATTCTAGAATGGAAAGTTGTGGGTATTTTTAATTATCCAGTGACCGATAAACAGGACTTTTCCTCCCTACTGACCGAGATCGATCGGATTCTTGCCAAGGTGATTTCCTCTCTAGTTAACCCGCAAGAAGTTACTTCCGAGACAATTATCGCCACTCGTCAACAATTAGAATCGGCCAGAGCGCTGCTTTCTCCCTTATTGTTGCCCGATCCAACCCCTGAAGTTGCCCGTTGGTCCCTGGGAATGGAGGTGCAACCAGAGGGGGTGAAAATCGTCTTTTTTCGGGAAAGCCAGGGACTGATCGATTTTTATCCTCTTTCTTGGAGTCTGGCAACGGGAACAAGCGATCGCTTACCCTGCTCCCAGGTGGACGAATATCTAATTAGTTGGCTATCTCATCGGGATTTTAGCACCGATTCTTGGCTCTGGGAAGCCCTAGATCGATTAGAAGCTATTATTATCACCGATGACGGGGAAACCCCCACGGATGACCTGAAAAAAGCCCTTCTCACAGCGCAACTAATACCCCCCGATCGCCTATCTAGTCTAGAAACAGCGCTCGCTACTGCTCTGGCCCATATTCCCACTAGCGACCAACCCCAACCCCAAACCCTACTGGTTATCGAAGGGAAGCGGGAGACCACCACTTTAGCAATAGTGGAAGTCCCGCCGCAAACTCGCTCTTTATCCCGTCAAGCGATCGCTCTGAGCCATTTTAACTACGGGGAAAACACCTATGAACAGGCCATACTCTCTCACTTAATTTATCCTCTCTGGCGTTCTTTTTTGCCTCTTTCCCGTTCCGATCTCACCGATACTAATCCCTTAAAAAAATCTTTACTGGCAGCCGCTAGATTAACCAAATTAATCCTTCAAGAAGAAAGCGAATTTACCTCCTCTCTAGCCGGTCATACTTGGACGGTCAGTCGCACCGATTTAAATAAGAAGGTGACTATACCATATATAGATAATTTAAGACAAAAAGTTAATGATTTGTTAGAAAAACAGCAAAAAAGTCTTGAAGATATCGATCGAATAATTTTTAGCGGTAATTTTTTCTTAACCATTTGGCCTTATTTTCTAACAGAAATACAGCAAGAATTTGCCGGTTGCAATCTAGAGGCCCCCAGTCAGGAAACCTTCTCACCAGCAATCTTGGGTTTGGGTCGTCTCTGTTTATTTTCGGCTCTTAGAGGTGAGAAGGTCAATAATGCTTAAAAAAATCAACCTCAGTAGTAAAACGTAGGGTGCGTTAGACGGCCAAAATTGCTGCTTTGACTTGAAGGTAAGAATCCGTCGTAACGCACCACCTATCATCAACTAAGTAGCCGGTTACAATTAAAGATAAAATACAAAGAACCAGAACCCTGTCCCACTATCTCACAATTAATTGAGATTACTTACTTAACTGGTGCGTGGGGCGCAGATTGCTAATTTTGTTTTTTTATTCAAGGTTATTGCCGCAAACACGCCCCCGACATTATTGCTAAATGTTAATTTTTATTAGAGGATGCAACATTTGTGAGTTTAGAGAGAGTTAAAAATAACTTTTGTCGGGATGCTTTTGTTAATGATGGTAATATTCAGGTAGCAACTTTTAGTAACTTAAATCGCGCTCAAGAGTGACAAAAGCACCTAATTAAATACTTTAATCAAGTTAAAATTACCCAAGGTGTCATCGATGCCTTACCCAGTCCTGAATCTGTCTATTCACCTGTTCCTCAACAGATAGTTAACTCGGTAGATTTAATCGAGCGCTGGTTAAAGGCAAAAAGAGATATTTTCGGTCCCTCCTATCAAACCTATTTAGGAGAAGAATTACTTACAGGTAAAGCTTATAATGACAAAATAAAAAGTAAAAAGCTCTGATGGTCAAGAAAGTTCTTCCGAATGGTTAGCTAATAATGGTGCTTATTATATCTATGGAGTTCAGAGAATAGATTCAGTTAATAATTTTACAGCCTCTGGCGATCAAGCTACAGTGGATGTGGTGGTTACTGAAGAAAGAACCCTCTATAACAGTCAGGGTAAAATTGATCGAAAAAATAGTGCTTTTAGTACCTCATTTTGAAAGTGACGAGGGAACAGGGAAAATAGCTAACTCTAGAACCCTTAAAAATTTAGTTCGTAGATAAGTTGAATTAATTCCAAAAAGGCGAGATAAAAGGGCAAAATAGTTCAGATAAAAACCCATACATACAATTATTGCTGTTCGATTTTCATCTTTAGACAGTATTTATACTAAATCTGGTTATTAAAAACTGATTATCTATTGCTCCTTTTGCATGAGTGCCTTTTGCCTGTCCTCATAAGTAGCTTATACTCAACGGATTTAGTATTATAAAGTGACCCTGAAGATAAAGACAACCGAACCGATTCTATTCAGAATCGTCATTATAAATATCTTGGAGAGTTTTATTTTCGTAGCGTTCCTGATCTTGATTTTTGCCGCGACGGGAAGGACGACGATATTTTTTATTGGCTAATTTGGGTTCGTAGGTTTCTTGACCTGCTTCTTTAATTTTTAACTTTAAACTTGACTCTTTTGTGCTAGTTTTCTGTAATGACTGTTCTCGTGCGATCGCTTCTTCTAAAAACTCTAAATAATGTTGGTAACGTTCCCAATCTCCCCTCACCACACAGTTAGGTTCCCGACGGTGAGTACAATCATTAAATTGACAATTTCCTAAAGCTAAACGCTGTTTCACTTCCGGAAAATAAAAAGTTAATTGTTCCGGTAAACAGTTAAGGTCAGGTTGGTTAAAACCCGGACTATCGGCCAATAAACCCCGATTTGGTAAAGCAAATAACTGCACATGACGGGTAGTGTGACGACCTTTTTGCAGTTTTCCCGACACATCCCCCACCCGTTGGTTAATCTCAGGAATTAGGCAATTAATTAAACTCGATTTTCCCACCCCCGATGGACCGGCCAAGAGAGTGATTTTATGGTTTAATTGTGCTAATAAAGCCTCAAATCCCCTATTTTTCTCCACACTGACAAAAAAAGGCCGGTATCCCCAAGCAGCTAGGCGCTCGCCCCAGAAATCTATTTGTTCGGGTTCCCCCAGATCAATTTTATTGACACAGACGGCAATTTCTAAGCCTGTGGACTCGGCTTTCACCAAAAAACGACTGATCAGCCAAGGATCGAGGACGGGTTCAGCAAGGGCAAAAACTAGCAAAATCTGCTCGATATTGGCAACGGCCGGCCGATCGATCTCGGTACTGCGGGGGAGGACTTCTGCGATCGCACCCTGCCGATCATCAAAATTGGCTTCCTCCACACGCACCCGATCACCAACCATCACCGATTGACCAATTTTTTGCAAGCGAGCGCGACGGGTACAGAGAAGATTCTCGCCCATAACGGCAGAATCCAAGCGTACCTGATAGAAATTCGCCTGTACGGCCACCACTGTACCGTATAAATCGGTTAATTGTGCATCTACCATTTAGGAATCGGGACGATAGACTTTGAGAACAAAAAAGCTATCTCGGTCCTCGATCGATTCTATCTGATAACCCTCCACTGTCAGGCTAGTGGGAACCTGTTCGATCGGTTCCCCGGCATCTAACCAGACTTCCAACCGTTCCCCGGCGGTCATTTTCTCTAATTGCAATTTTGTTCGGACAAAATTAATTGGGCAGGGAGTGCCGCGCAGGTCTAAAGTCATAGTTATTTATGGAAGATATTACCTAAAAATCCCTCGATTCCGCCTTTCCCCACGGTTTCCCCGCGAACTTTCGCTATTTTTTCCAGTAATTCCCGTTCTTCTCCGGCGACACGGGTAGGAATCGAGATTTTAACGGTAATGCGATGATCACCGCGACTGACGGGATTACCTAATTTGGGAACCCCCTTGTTTTCTAAAATCAGTACGGTGTTCGGTTGAGTACCGGCAGGGATAGTCAGGTCTTCTTGGCCATCTACAGTATTAACTTTGATGGTACATCCTAAAATCGCTTGGATATAACTAATCGAGATATTCGATTTAATATCATTGCCTTCCCGTTGAAATTCTGCATCTGTTTCCACGGTTAGATAAACGAATAAATCCCCCGGCGGCCCGCCTTTAAGTCCCGCGTCACCTTCCCGGGCAACGCGCAATTTCATGCCGTTGTCAACCCCCGCAGGAATGGTAATTTTCAGTTTTTTGGTTTCCTGTCTGCGTCCGGAACCGCCGCAAACATCGCATTTTTCCTCGATCACCTCTCCAGCACCGTCACAGGTGGGACAGACCGAAACCTGAGCAAAAGTACCGAAGGGAGTACGGGTGGCGCGACGTACCTGACCAGTACCACTGCAAGTAGTACAAGTGCGGGAACTGGTTCCTGGTCTGGCCCCACTGCCTTTACAGGTTTGACAGGTTTCCAGATGACGGATACGGATTTCCTTTTCGCCGCCAAAGACAGCCTCGCGGAATTTTAGTCTAAAATCGAGACGTAAATCCTCGCCCCGGGTAGGGCCTGTGCGTCGGCGGGCGGTTGCTTGGCCGCCCATGCCCCCGAAACCACTAAAGATTGTCTCAAAGATATCGGCGAAACCGCCCATATTGTCGGGATCAAAACCGGCAGCGCCCCCAGAAACCCCAGCTTCACCAAAGCGGTCATAACGATTGCGGGTTTCTGGTTCCGAGAGAATTTCGTAGGCGCGGTTAATTTCTTTGAAGTGTTCCTCGGCTCCTGGTTCTTTGTTAACATCGGGATGGTATTTTCGGGCGAGACGACGATAGGCGCGTTTGATGTCTTCTTTGCCGGCATCTCGCGAGACACCTAGAATTTCGTAGTAATCAGTGGGCATAGGGGACTATGGTTCTGCTGGCAATTTATAAATAAAGTTTAAGTCTAGTTGTTACTTTAACAAACTATACATAATAGTTTAGTTGGGTTATCCCTACTATTTTTTTGGTAAGGAAGTGGGGTAGTGGGGTAGTGGGGTAGTGGGGTAGTCTGACAGGTGTAGGTATTTTACAACTAAGAGGAAGGGGAGTAGTAAAAAGCATCAACGGGGGTGGGAGGGAAAGAACTCCAACGATGAAGGTGAATCGATAAACCTTTCAGTAAATCAGCAACTAGGGTAATAGAACCCAGAAGAAAACAAGAAAGCTGACGTAAGGGTTTGAGGAGGAGAGTTTTACTAAAGACAGTATGTTGGGGGGGAAGTTTCTCTAAATTGGCTTCAGGAGATTGATTTTCCGCTTCTCCACCGGGCATAACCATCCAGAGAGTAGCTACAGCCATAGCTAACCAAAGGCGTTCGGCACGCTCTGGGTCAAGCAGACTTTGTGTTTTGCCATTGCCAGCCGTCGGATTTGAGGTCGCGATCAACACATTCCCTAGAAGGACGTAAGCCATACCAGAGGGCATCAGCGGGGTGACAAGTCAGTCAAAACTAACCACGGCTCTTGATAGCCAGAATCCCAACGGGCAAGTAAGGTATAGGCCAAGGGATTAGTTTTAAAGCAAACCACCTGACCCGACCAAGATTGTCCAGGGGCTGAAACTAGGGCATCTAAGGGCTGCCATTGACCATGAGAGGAAATTGTTACCAGTCCTTGCTGGTTAATGCGTAAAAACGGATGCCAGCCCGCTTCCACAATCACTTGATAGAGCCAAGGCGCGTATAGGCCGCGGTCGGCTGGCACAATTACAGTCCAACCAGTAGGAATTGCTTCTTTGATCTGTCTGAGCAGTTTTTGCCAGTGAGGTTGACCACTGCCCGGTTGATTAGCTTTGACGCTCGACCAAGCTATGGGAATCCCACAGCCCGCCAGCAAGACATTAATCGACAAAACTACGAATTTATTGCCAATAGTGGTGGCATCCAGTGCTAGGGCTATTTTTTCGCTACTGATAGGCAGTAAACTGATCACCCACATTAACAATGGCGCAAAACCACTGCTCACCTCAAGAGTGCTGCGCTTTTCTCCTTTTTTCGCCTTCCCGCACTGATACCATTCTTTGAGTCTCTGTCTGACTGTATTGGGTTTTTCCTTATTGACTGCGCCAATAAACCTCGACACCTGAGTCAAACTGCTCGATTTGGTCATGACCATCCCGAAGCTCCAAGTTGCCAATCCGATAGCTTGCGGTATTGACAAATGAGGCAGATGTTCTGATACTATGCACGACCACTGCTGGAGATATTTGTTTTTCAGCATTGCCTTTCACGATGCTCCTCTAAATCTCTAGCTTGATTTTCTCACCTTGAGTGTGTGACTGCTCACCTCTTTGTCATAAACCTACACCTGTCAGGGTGTGGGGTGTGGGGAGATGGGAGAA
>NZ_JADBUE010000029.1:0-4339 GCF_020245805.1 Microcystis sp. M179S2
ATTTTGCCTCAAACCCTATCTGCGTAAGGAATTCAGGATTTTGTGTCCAGTAGTCCATTAGTATTATATTGCTTTAACTCAGGCTCTGTAAGACTTTTAGCCATAGCTAGTATGTTTATACGGGGGAAGTTCAGGTATAAAAGTTACAAACTAACAGCCACTATTTATGCGCTATCAAGTTCGACTCAAACAAAGCGAAGAAGGTTATGCAATTTGGTGTCCCAGTTTACCCGGATGTTGGTCACAGGGGGACACTGAAGCAGAAGCTATAGAAAATATCAAAGAAGCGATACAAGACTATTTAGAGACAATTGAAGAATTAAACAAAGATGCGGAAGTACGTTATGTAGAAGTAGGATAAGTAGGCCAAAATTACCCAGAATTAATCATCTACGCACTGTTAATGCCTTTGAAAAAGCGGGATTCCGCATCACTAGACAGAGAAAACATATTACTATGACAAATGGAGAACAGACTATCACCATTCCACGAGCAAATCCGGTTAATGCTTATACAATGGCAGGGATTGTTAAAGAAGCGGGTTTAACTATCGAAGAATTCTTAAAATTACTCTAAAACTATTTCTAACCTGCCTTTAATCCTTCATTTTGGGGGACTGGTCGCCTTACGAGAAGTGTATCAAGGTATTAGGGAAGTGAGTCGGTTGTGGTGGTGATTCTCCTCTCACTAATTAGGGTTTGCCTTACCCAATTGAATCAGCAGTCTGCTCCCCAGTGCCTTCGGCAAGCGCGGCAATCCGATAAAATAGTAAATCAGAACTTTGAGCTACTTGGTGATAGAGTTGATTAAAATTTAATTTCTTGTGTTCAACAAAGAAATATTGGCGATAGTGGTAATTAGCTAGATTGAACAGATTTTTTGACAAAAAAGCAGCTCGGTCAATTTCTGACCAGCAAGGATGGGATTTAGTATGATATGGCGTTCAACTAGCTTCATGTCTTGATTGTAGCTGATAACCCTCTCAAAATCTATCTCCCTTAAAAGCTACTTATTTTAACCATCTAGCTAGAGGGAGTCAGAAGGTTTCTGGAAATTTGAGGAGATTTAGAGAGAATTTTCGTTTCTGTATTTACCCCCTATTGCCAACCTCAAAGTTTAGTACAAAAGAATTATGCGGTCAGCTATAGGGCGATCGCTGAAAAGAAAAATTGACCCGATTTATTATCAAAATAAAATTTTATAATTGTTGTCTGTTAAAATAAAATTAAGAGGTTGAACTCTATTAGTTAGTCAAAGGTTCGGGGGACGAAGCTCCTCCCCTGACGGGGGGTTTAAGGCTGGGATTGAGTGATAAAATCGGAAGTAATGCCCAATTTTAGCAGAGAGTTTCCCTTTAAAAATCCCAACTCAGTAGATTGACAAAATGAGATGCACCCCCTGTTACCTCTTGTTCTTGGTCAAAGGATCGGCTAAGATGATGATAGACAATTTCCAGTTAAAGAGATGAATCAATTAAAACCCAAACTTGTCAATTATCCAGATTGGGATCGAAAAGAGCAAATTAAACGAAATCGTTCGGCTTTGGCTATCTTAGAACAAAGACGACAAAAACGGTCACAAATAACCGATAAGCAAGACCAAGAAATTTCCCAGTCTTTCCTCAATTTTCAGACTGGGATTGATAATGATCGTCCTTTGGGTTCAAAGCTTTATAGCCAAGGATGATTGTCTTTATCGATTCGGGGGTTTTGGGTTGATTAACTCATCCTAAAAAAGCGGGTAAACTGGGAAGATTGGCCTTATTCACTTTTGTCTAAGGGTGCTTATGTAGTTAGTTCCGATAGCTGTGATTATGAAGTCAGAAAAAGCCTATTATTAGAATCGGTCAAGAAAAATTCCTTTAATAGCTAGATAATTTAGATACCGAGGTGATGTTAGAATCGTCACAAATTTGGGTAGAAACTCGAAAGATTGGCCAACAAACGGCTGATAATTACAATATTGACGTAGATATTATTTTATTATTCTTGCTCATTGGCAGTTATTAAAAAAACAAGATCCGAGCCGTTATCTAGTCATCGCTACTACCAATGTCAAACATTTTCAGGGATTCGCAGAAGCTTTAAATTGGCAAGATGTTAACCTATAACAGCTTTGATCTTGAGCATTTTTTCACTTTAACTACTTAGTCTTATGCAGTTTATTGATCGCGCCGAAATAGAAGTAGAAGGGGGTAAGGGAGGTGATGGAATTGTCGCTTTTCGTCGGGAAAAATACGTCCCCGCCGGCGGTCCGGCCGGAGGTAATGGGGGAAAAGGTGGTTCGGTGATTTTCGTGGCGACTCAGAACCTGCAAACCCTGCTAGATTTCCAGTATAGTCGCTATTTTAAGGCCGATGACGGTAAACGGGGCGGCCCGAACAACTGCACGGGAGCCAACGGGAGCGATCGCATTATTCAAGTTCCCTGTGGTACAGTGGTTTATGATCTCGATAGCGAGGAAATTATCGGCGATTTGGTCACTCCCGAACAGACTTTAATCGTGGCTGCCGGGGGAAAAGGAGGATTAGGCAACCGCCACTTTTTAAGCAATAATAATCGCGCACCCGAATACGCCTTACCCGGTTTAGACGGGGAAAAACGCCATTTACGCCTAGAATTGAAGTTATTAGCGGAAGTGGGCATTATCGGGCTGCCCAATGCGGGAAAATCCACCCTAATCTCGGCCGTTTCCTCTGCTCGTCCCAAAATCGCCGATTATCCCTTTACGACTCTCATTCCTAACTTGGGAGTGGTACGCAAACCCACGGGAGACGGGACGGTATTCGCCGATATTCCTGGATTAATCGAGGGAGCGCACCTAGGAATCGGCTTAGGACACGAATTTTTGCGCCATATCGAACGCACACGCCTGTTAATTCATCTTGTCTCCTTGACAGCAGAAGACCCGATCGCCGATTATCAAATTATTCAAGGGGAATTAGCCGCCTATGGTCGGGAATTGGAAAAGCGATCGCAAATACTGGTTTTCAACAAAATTGATGCTGTGGACGAGGAAACGATAGATAACTACCAAAAGCAGTTTGCTAAAATAACCAATGCCGAGATTTTGACTATTTCCGCCGTGACGGGAGCCGGATTAACCACTTTACTCGCCAAAGTTTGGCAGCAATTAGAGCAACTGGAGAGGGTCGAGGATGAAACCCCTTCCCTGTTTTCCTAAAATCGCTCGTTAGTTGTTGAGCTGCCGGGGTGCGGGTGGTCGGCGATTGCTCGGTCTTCTTTCCGTACCTTCAAAGTTACCATTAGAACGACGGGTGCGGCGCTGTTCGCCTTCATTTTCGGCCGCATAGACTTCTAGATAAAGAGAGCGACC
This sequence comes from Microcystis sp. M179S2, assembly GCF_020245805.1. Taxonomy (NCBI): domain Bacteria; kingdom Bacillati; phylum Cyanobacteriota; class Cyanophyceae; order Chroococcales; family Microcystaceae; genus Microcystis; species Microcystis sp. M179S2. The sequence goes on from NZ_JADBUE010000029.1 coordinate 3,337, forward strand.
GGCATTTGCGGCCGCCATTTCTAGGGTAGTTCTAATCGCCTGTAAATTGCGTCCTCCCCGGCCGTAAACTTTGCCTTTATCGGCATCATCGAAGGCTACACGCACCCAAAGACGTTCATTTTCCTTACAGCGCTCGATATCCAATCTCAGACTGGCTGGATCTTCCAAAAACGGCTCGATCATAAATTTCACCAGTTCGAGATAATTGGGGGTACTAGGCATTGATTTTCTCGAAAATTTTCTGTTTGGTGAGAATGCCGCGCACGGTGTCCGTCGGTTGCGCTCCTTGTTGTAAGCGTCGGATAATCCCTTCTTCATCCAGACGCACTTCATCGGTGCGGGGATTGTAAAATCCTAATTCCTCTAGGGGACGACCATCGCGACGACTGGTGCTAACGGCCGCAACGATACGATAACTGGCTTCGCGTTTTTTACCAAAGCGTTTTAGACGTAATTTGATCATGGTTACTCAAAAATTCTCCTTTCCGATTCTAACTCATCCAGGCGGTATTTCCACAAGTGGCGATCGAGGAAAGGGTCGGCAGCCATTGGCTATTATTGAAAATAACGCCGAAAACGAGGGTCTAAATGGTCTTTTTTGCGGCGATTACAGGATAAACAAAGGGTTTGCAGGTTACTAATGTCGTTACTGCCACCTAAAGCTAAGGGGATTATATGATCTATGGAAAGTTGGGCTAATTTTTCGGGTTTACCGCAACTCTGACATTGATAATTATCCCTTTGATAAACATATTTTCTCACTTCGATCGGAATCGGTATTCTCGGAGTTTTTGCCATGATAATTACAGCAGTAGGCAGGATAGAGGTGATTGCTTTAATTTATTTTCCTTATTATCTAATTACTGGACTTCCCCCGTATAAATATACTAGCTATGGCTAAAAGTCTTACACAGCCTGAGTTAAAGCAATATAATACTAATGGACTACTGGACACAAACTCCGGAAGTCCTTACGCAGATAGGGTTTAAAGCAAAATTTTTCA
>NZ_JADBUE010000290.1:0-6578 GCF_020245805.1 Microcystis sp. M179S2
ACAAAAAGCAGTCAAACCCATGCTGTGTAAGCATTTAGGCGAATTATGGACAAATCCTCATTCTCATTAAGAAACGCTGAAAGGCTTAATTTTCGTGCTTATTGAGAATGAAACTGTTAGTTTAGCGAGTTCTGAGATTTGAGAAGCCGCTCTGTGACTGCATTTGAGGCACCTGAATCCTTACCACATATCTAACTACCTCTTGCATGAGTGCCCATCTTCACTAGGAAATTTATTTGGCACGACTACTTATTGAATGACGATGTAAGATAATGCACAACCAATGACTGGCGATATGGAATCACTACAATCCCAATGAAATGGCATCACTAAAATATTGAAATGTTTTCTTAAACTGATTATTATATGAAGGAGATTGTTTTTTATCGTACCCAGTCAGGAGCCAGCCCCGTTGAAGATTTTTTAAATTCTCTGTCTGGAAAACAAGCTCAAAAAGTGTTGTGGGTGTTACGCTTAATTCAGGAGTTAGATTCTGTCCCGAGTCAATACCTGAAAAAATTAGTCAATACTGATGATATTTGGGAAGTGAGGGTTCAGATTGGCAATAATATATTCCGTCTGCTGGGCTTTTTTGGAGAAAGTGATTTAATTATTTTAACGAACGGATTTGCCAAAAAGACTCAAAAAACACCATCTCAAGAGATTTATTTGGCAGAGCAACGAAAACGAGACTACTTAAACAGGAGATTCGACGATGAGTGATGTAGAACAATATATTAACAGGAGAAAACAAACTGACAGTCAATTTTGCCAAGGCTTCGAGTCTGGTTATCTCAGTTTCAAGCTGGGAGTTATCTTAGCACAGGCAAGAGAAGAAGCTGGACTGACTCAGGAAGAATTAGCGCGTAAGTTAAATTGGGATAAAGCAACAGTTTTCAACCTAGAAGAGAATGTGGAATCTGTCGGTATTTCTACTTTAGAAAAATACGTCAAAGCTTTAGGAAAGGAACTTGTTGTGGAAATAAGATAGCGGCTTCTGTGGGTTGTCGATTCAGAAAATCCCGTCCCGCACCAACTAGCTGATAGACTGGGGATAAGCTGTGCTGAATTTAAACTGCGTATTGGAATTTTTAGTACAAATGCTCGAACTTTCTCTCCCTGCTCCCTTCTCCCTTGCAGTCCTAACGAGCAATTCAGATAGTCAACAGCTTAATATCCCTCCGGCCAATCAGTTCATCTCCCTGAATCGGTGGAACTGTTGGCTTTTCTAGGTTTGGCTAAGGAACAGCCCAACCCAACACCAAAGCTGTACGACAATAGAGTACACACAAAACTAAACTAAGCTGTAGCCTGAGCTACAATTTTATAAATCTTTACATTCTCCTCCCTTCGGATTTTGGGGTTTTTGGAGAGTTCAAGAGCTTGAAATTGTACAATAAGGTCGTACAAGTATCCCCTAAAAATCATGTTAAGCAAAGAAACCACCTACTCTCAGGCGAGAATGAATTTAGCCAGTATCTTAGATCAGGTGTGTGACGAATCGCAAATTATCGTCATTAAGCGTCGCAATCAGAAAAATGTGGCCTTAATTGCTGAAGATGAGCTTTCCAGTTTATTAGAGTGTGTTTATTTATTGCGCTCGCCAGAAAATGCCCAACGCTTATTTCGCTCTTTAGCATGGACCCAGACAGAAGATGCAACTCCTCAAACATTAGCTGAATTGAAAGAGGAGTTAGGAATTGAGTCCTAAAAGAGAAAATAAGCCAGATAAACCTCAAAACAATCCTATTCATGGTTATTTGCCCGTTTTTAGTCCTGATTTCAAAGCAGATTTAGCTTGGTGGTATCGGAACGAACCGAAAAAAGGCGATAAAATCTTAGACTTAGTAGCAGATATTTTGGATGGCGATCCGTTTACAGGATTGGGTAAACCCGAACCTCTTAAGTATATTGCTGCCGACACTTGGTCACGACGGATCGATTTAGAGCATCGTTTAGTTTATAAAGTCACAGGAAATAAGGTTTATTTTTTACAAGCTCGCTATCATTATCAATCAGGCTAAACTCAGACAAACCCATCAAGAAACTTTACAGGAGAAAGGGGACAAAGAACGTATTTTGTCGGTTCTTTTTCGATGGATTGAGAAGGTTTTAGTTGGCAACTGATAATAAAGCTTCTTCTATTGGCTTTGGTAACTCAATAGCATGAAACCGATTCACAGAAAAAGCGTAATCCTCACCACTTTCATCAATAACCCGAATTAGACTGTTTATTTCTGCGGTCTCATCAGGGATAACGCAGTATATTTTGCCAACTTCTAGTGAAGCTTCGTAGCCTTCATTATTGAGACAAACTGCGAACTTATTTGTTGGAGATGACTCTATTTTCATGGTCAATCTAGAAACGGTAGCTTGAGCTTAAATTCTTTTTTGCCGATGCCATGAGCTTCCTACCAATGGACTTCAGCTAACCTTACTATACCATTGGCAAGCTGAACTTGGGCTATGCCCTTTAATTTTCTCCATTTACCTTTGCCATACTGTTTTTGCAACCGTTCCCGATTACGAATTCCTGTTCCTGTGGCAATAATCTCGATATTCGTAATATCGCTGATAATCTCAAAGTCCACGATCGATCAAGCAATCTTAAAGAGTGGCCTTTCATTATAGCATCTATTGCCAAAAAAGAGATATAAAAAAACAAACCCCCCTCAAGATTGATTGAAGGAGTATTGATGGTATTTTTAGAGGCAATTTAGCCGACTTTTGTGGTTTCTTTTTCAGTGGATTTAGAGGGTTTTAGTTGGCGCTTAAGGGTTGCACCTGCGCCGAGAGTGCCGAGGGTGATGATACTCAAACTGTTATTTTTTGTACTGTAGATTTTGTGGTTATTTCCTTAGGATGTCTGAACAATTGACCTTCATTTTGGTAGAAAACTTCATAATCCGGGGCCAGTTCAAGACGTAACTGTTTCCATAAACTAATTCCTTCTTGTTTAAAATCCATTTCAGCTTGCTGATTAGGAAAATCTGATAAAGGTGGATAGTCTTGATTTAAAGTCTTATCGTAAGTATCCTGCCATGCGTTTAAACGCTGAATAGTTGCTTGACTTAATGGCAATTCTTCAGGAGCAATGTTATCAATTTCATCTACTCCCCAAAGTGGGTAACTTCCATAATCTGCCCAAAGTTTGATTCTGATTGCCATAACTATCATTCCTGAATCAGTTTGTTAATTAATCGAGCCGTAGGTTGGGTTGAGCTATCATTATTGCTCTGGTATTACCCATCGGCTCAAAAGGCGAAACCCAACAAAAATTGTGAAAATATTCCAGGAAGTTGTTGGGTTTCCTTGCGTCAACCCAACCTACGAGTCTGGCAATGGGTTTTAGGCAATATATCACTAAAAATTATCAATTGAATGTTAAGAAGTGCGGAAAGTGAGTTAAATTAATATATGATGAAAGGTGTCTCACCACCGAAAGCAGCGATCCAATAATATCTCCTATCCCCTGTACTTGTACGACAAGGTTCAAAAGCTTTATGAAAAACAGTTTTTTCCATACATCTTCCTGATTTCACGGGGATAAAACAAACTGATCCTTGTACATATGCACCAGTCATAGCTGGCACTATATAGGTTTCGTTACTTCGATTAATACACCTATATACTCGACCAGATTGAGCTATTAAAAAGTCTTTGTTCTCACTTAAGTTAAATTTTTTAGGGTTAGACTCTACTTTAGAGCCTCCTGTTGATTCTACGGGTCGAGACACAGTTAGTCCCAATAAAGTTAATACAGCCGTCATGTATATTACACTTGTTTTCATCAATGTATCTCCTCAAGGTGCGTTCGCCCCCTCGCAGCTAGGTGAAGCAACAACCCAACCCAACACTAAAGGCGGATAGTAGAACAATACACACTCCCCCCCCCACAACTGTATTAAAAGCTACAATTTAATAAATCTTTACATTCCTCTCCCTAGCTTAGCGATCGAGATTTTGGGGTTTTTGGGGACTTCAAGAGCTTGAAATTGTACAATAAGGTTGTACAAGTATCCCTTAAAAATCATGTTAAGCAAAGAAACCACTTACTCTCAAACACAGTATTTTATCAACTGTAGATATCTCGGCGATGTCCAACCTTGTGGATGGTAATGCGTTCTGCTTCGGGTGCAAAAGAATAGATAATTCTATAGTCACCGACTCGAAGCTTGAAAAGACCACTCAAATTAGCACTTAAAGCTTGAGGACTAACATTTTCAAAATTATCCGACAACCAGCGAACTTTCCGCAAAATTCGCTCTTGAATGATAGGAGCGAGTGCTTCTAAATCAGCGATTGCTTCACGGCTAAATTCTACCAAGTAAGCCATTACCAGTTTAATCCTAATTTTTTGGCTACTTCCTCGGCTGAAACCCCCTTTTCTCCTATTTCAGTCCGTCTTAGAGAGTCAAGAAGTTGTTGCTTAACTTCAGGTTTGACTTCTTTGTCTTGGTCAGGATCGAGTAAGATAGATTGGATAGTTTCGGCAACAGTTTCTTGAATGAGGAGCTTGAGTTCTTCAACGGTTAGCTCTTTAACTTGCATATTTTTAACTGGTATAGAAGAATAAACTACTCCTAATTTTGGCACTAAATTGGCTATTTGGCTCTTCTCGACCTTGTGTGATCATCAATGCTTTGTCTCGTGCCAAGGTAGAACCTCTGGAAATGCGTTGCCAGGGAGACCCTAGCAACGAGGTGATAGTTGTTTAATAAGCGAAAGGAAAAAATAAACCCCCTCAAGATTGATTTAAGGGGCATTTATGGTATTTTTAGAGGCAATTTAGCCGACTTTTGTGGTTTCTTTTTCTTCGGATTTAGAGGGTTTTAGTTGGCGTTTGAGGGCTGAAGCTGCGCCGGAGCCGAAAGGGATGATAATTAACACATACCGCTCAAACTATTATCTTTTGATGATGAGTAATTTGTTGAGCTTGCTCTTGCTGCTAAATCGGTAGTGATACTGGCATTATATCTGGATAATGTTATGATCCCGACAGGGGTAAATTTTATTGCGATTGCGTTAGCGCAAATACAATGTTGATAAAAATTAATGTAGTAACCATAATATAGCTACATTTGGAGAGTAAAATTGAAGTGGACATGGGACGACAACAAAAATCGGACAAACAAGCGCGATCACGGCTTGAGCTTTGAAGCCGCTCAATATGTTTTTGCCGATCCTCTCGCTGTCAGCCGTCCTGATCCATGCCCAGAGGAAGAACGCTGGCAGACTATCGGACTGATCGGTAAACTGACTGTATTTGTGGTGCATACTTGGCCGGAGTCTAATTCAGTGACAGGAGAGGAAACGGGACGAATTATTAGCGCACGCAGGGCAACAGCCCATGAAAGGAGGGCTTATGAAGAAGGGAGATTCTAATCGAGTACCGCCAGAGATACAGGCTGAAATTGACGCTCTAGCCGTGTCACAAGAGCCTATCCGCACGGATTTGATCCCGGAGGCTACGGGAGATTGGAGCAGGGCCCAGCGTGGTGTATTTTATCGTCCGCTCAAACAGCAGATCACTCTAAGCCTTGATGCTGACCTGATAGACTGGTTCAAAACCCAGGCCACACAAGAAGAGGGGTATCAGACCAGTATTAATCGCGCCCTGCGAGAATATGTGGAAACACAGGCAAAAAAATAAACCCCCTCAAGATTGATTGAAGGGGCATTGATGGTATTTTTAGAAGCAATTTAGCCTACTTTTGTGGTTACTTTTTCATGGCGATACAATGAAGTTACTGCCACTTAATGAAACCTCTATGAACCTCATCCTTCCCGCTGAACTTCTGCAAACAGTACAAATGACTGAAGCTCAAATGCTCACGGAAATCGCTATCATGCTTTATCAGCAGCAACGTCTTCAATTTGAACAAGCAGCTGAACTAACGGGAATGGCGATCGATGATTTCTACCAATTGCTAGTATCGCGTAATATCCTCACTCCACCCACGGACCCCGACGACGAACCAAAAGAACTCATCCTCACCAGTCTTCGTATTTCTCTTCAGCAAGCTAAAGAGGGCCAAGTACATCCCATCTCTGAACTCTGGGATGGCACAAATGACTGAAGAAATTCCCTCTATTAAGCTCCTTTTCTCTGATCAATTCAAGGATCGACTTCGCATCCTCGCCAAACGCTATCGGAGCATTCGTACTGACCTACAACCCCTAATTGATGACCTTCAGATAGGCAAATTCATCGGCGATCAAATACCAGGAATAGGCTAGACTGTCTTTAAAGTTCGCCTCAAAAACAGTGATATTCAAAAGGGCAAAAGTAGCGGCTATCGTGTTATCTATCAACTTAAAGACAATAGTTGTGTTTTGATGCTCCTCATCTATGCCAAATCTGACCAAACAGACATCCCGGCGCAGCAAATTCAAGACATCATTAATAAGTTTGACAGTTTTTAGAAGTATTAATAGATGCCAAAAATAAACCCCCTCAAGATTGATTGAAGGGGGCATTTATGCAGGGTGAGAGCATCTCAAACGCTATTTAAAATTAGCCAATTTTGTGAACCGCTTGCTGGGTGGGCATTTCAAGTGATACCAGTCAATCAGAA
>NZ_JADBUE010000291.1:0-24206 GCF_020245805.1 Microcystis sp. M179S2
AGATGTCCTAATTGCTTCATCTAGTCTCTGGTATTGTTCTGGTGTTCCGTTTTTTAACTTGGCTTCTACGACTAGCATTGATTAATCCTCGACCCTGGAGCAATTAAGTATAACACAGTTTACTTACAAATGGTAGAATTAAAATCGTGGTTCGCGGTCAATATCCTGGTCGGATTTCATCCCCCGCAAAGGTTGATGTCTTGTCGAAAAATTTAGCGGTGGCATTCATCCGACATTTAAGGTAATGTTTCTCATCAGTTGTTCTGTTATAAGAGATGCCCTTGTGTCAGGAAATCAAATCGGAGAGGGTTTTGTCAAGAGTCGAGAGAGAAATTGTATCTAAGAATAACAAAATTAGACCACACACATTTAAGCCTTTTTGTCAATGCGTAAGTGCTAATTTTTACTAAAATATTGCTTAAAACCCCTTGCCAGTAAGGACTATAGCTACAATCATGGATTTTTATCAAGGTGAAGAATTGTAAAATTTTTTCTCAGAAAAAATTAATTATTGAAAATGTTCTCAATAGTAGTTTCTACAATGAAGGTTTTTCGTCAAAACATCTTGGGGAATGTAAAAATATATAAAAGTATATGAAGAGCTGCGGAATGTCAGCTACAATTAAATCGGCTCGCTTGTGAGTTTATTCTCTGCTTGGCACGACTGCCAAGGGTGACGACGAGAGTAAACCAGGTGGCTAGGATAAACCTAAAATTTTCCCAAAATAGGAGGAACCTCTCATGGTTGAGGCCATCTTGCCGGGTACTTACATAACAGTACGAGATGAAGGACTGATTAGCGCTGGTCAGGTTGTTTCAGGAAATATCGGAATTGTTGGAACCGCAGCCAAAGGACCAGTGGATGAGGTACAAATTCTTGGTAGTTTTTCGGAAGCTAAAGCAATTTTCGGGGAAATTGATCCCGCTCGCCAACTAACCTTAATTCAAGCACTAGAGCAGATTTATAACAATGGCGGTAAGACTGTGTATGCAGTTCGTACAGCTGCTAAAGCCGCCAAAGCTACCTACAAAATCAAAGATAGCTCTGACAAAGATCTGGTGACACTAGAGGCAAAAACTCCAGGAACCTGGGGTAATGACATCAAGATCAAAATCACTGATGCTGACTCGCCTGCTAACAGCAAAAAAGTCGAGCTAACCTATCAAAATACGAAAGAAACCTATACCATTTCTAAGTCCGGCGACCTGGAACAACAAGTCAATAACCAGACTAAAGGTTCTACTTTAGTAACTGCCACTCTAGCTAAAGGCTCTTCCTCCGATACTTTGCCAAAAAACACCAGCGAAAGTGGGGAGGAATTGGCCGCAGGCTCCGATGGAGAACCGGCTAAGGAATATAAAAATAGTCTGGCACAATTGGAGAATGAACTAATAAACTTGGTTTTGCTGGCCGGACAGGATGTCACCAACCCCGAAATGGTGACAGCACTGCTGGGTCACTTGAACACAACCGCGACAATCAAGCGAGAACGGATCGGCATTATTGGTAGCGGAACCCCTGATGATGTTGACACGATCGCCGGACACCCCCTGGATAGCGATCGCCTGATTTTGGTCGCACCAGGACTACAAATCTCCCCCCAGGTTAAACTCTCAGGCGCTTACACAGCAGCAGCAGTCGCGGGCCTACTGGCATCTCTGCCAGTGCAGGCTAGTCCGACTAACAAACCTTTGACGATTCCTGGACTCGCCAAGGAGTTTTCCACCTCCCAGTTGGAAAAGCTGGTCGGGAAGCGAGTGCTGGCGATCGAGAAACGGGAGGGTTTTCGGGTGGTCAAAGGCATTACCACCGCCACCAATTCTGCTTGGCATCAGATTACCACTCGGCGGATTGTTGACTTTGCCATTTACGGGGTGCGCTCCGCCTGCGATCCCTACATTGGCAAGTTGAATAACGAACGGGTACGGGGAGCGATGAAAGCTACTCTTGATGCCTTCTTGACGCGCATGGTCCAGAATGAAGCTCTGATTAGCTATGAGTTAGCCGTCACCGCTAACCGAGTTCAGGAAATTGCCGGAGAAGCGATCGTGACCATGACCCTGCGACCGACCTTCAGCATTGACTTCATCAAAGTAACCATGTATCTCGGTTAACCCACCCATCAATTACTTCCCAGAGGAGGAAAACTATGGCCAATAACAACGTTTTTCGAGGGTCTGATGCTACCCTGGTCTTAGCTGTGGATGACAAAGCCACCGAAGAAGGAAAACTGGCGGATGGATTGATTAGTGAGTATGAGTTTTCTAATGTCGTGGGACGACTGCGAAATGTACAGGTGAACGTCCACAATGAGATCAGACCCTATCACGAAATTGGCAAGCGCTTTCCTACTGAACTTCGTCCAGGTAATGTTGATGTTTCAGGCTTTGCTGAACGCGCTCACATTAACGGCGCACTCTTGCGGTTATTGTTAGGTGATGCGGCAAAAAGTCCACCGCCAGCAGACCCGATTCCCCAGCCAACTTTCAACATCGTCATCAATTTAAAAAATCCCGCACTCCCCAGCAACAGCAGCAAACTCGTACTATTTGGGGTCAAGTTTGAAAAGTGGAGTTTCAGTTTGCCAGAAGATGATTTTATCATGGAAGGGGTTACTTTCCGCGCTTTACGGATCAGCAGCGAAGAAACCGCAGGCTAACAATTATGGCTGAAATTTCCCTGACTCCAGAAGACCTGTTAGCGGGTGCTTCTGTCACTTTTGATATTGCTATCCCAGTCAGTATTTTGCATCCAGGCGAACTGGATACTTCAGCCGATAAATTCCCAGAGTCGAGGCGAATTGTCCAGATTCGTCCTCTGACTATTGGGAGATTTCAATTAATCATGAAGGCTTCTCGACAGGATGCAGGATTAATTCCCCTTTTAATGATTAAAGAATCCTTAGTTGAGCCGACTTTATCCTTGGAACAAGTTAAACAACTCCCTTTAGGATTGGTCAATTTTTTAATTGACAATATCCGCGAAATTAGTGGTTTAACAGGAAAAAAAAATCTTTCTTAGATGTTAGTCAGTCCCCTTGGGTACAAGCAGCTTATATCCTCGCTAGGGAATTTGGTTGGACTCCCCAACAAGTACAAACAATGACAATGGCGCAAGTTTCTCTATATTTACAAATGATCGCTGAGGATTCAACCAAAAACCATGAATGATGATTTTCTAGTCAGCCTCGGTTTAGAATTATGCCAAGAGTTTCAAGAATGGAATTACTCTTTAATTGACGATTGGCTTAATAGTATAGAGCTTTTAGAAAAAGACCTGCAACCTATAGCAAGATTGCACCTTGCTATAGAAGATTTATCGGAAATAACTGATTTATGTAGAGATTGGGAGGCTTGGCTAACTGCTGATTTTGTCCCATCTTTAAGGTCTAAAAATGGGGAAATGTCTTCTCTTGAAAGGGATAGTTCCCCATTTGACCTAGGGGGAAATACTTCTTCTTTCATGTCATTTTCTCGTCAATCTTTGGCTTCAGCTTCTGATTATACTCAACCCAATCCAAGAGTAAGAACAAGCAATTATCCGCCTTTACAAAAGGAGCAAGAAAATTCATATAACATTCGTCAAAAGAAACATAGAAGTTTTGATGATAATCATCAAGCTAATAATATTTATCCGCAAAATAACGCAACGAAAAGCCAGCAAGAATTAACCGGTTTAGTTAGGGATATATCAGCAGAAAATTTACCCGTAGATTCAGATAATCTCAATTTGGAAACAACCCCTTGGCAAAATTCTCAACAAAAGACTGAAATTGAGTCAAATAATCCCTCACCGAAAAACTGGCAAGAATTAACGGATTTAGTTAGGGATATATCAGGAGAAAATTTACCCTTAAACTCAGATAATCTCAATTTGGAAACAAACCGTTGGCAAAATCCTCAACAAAAGACTGAACCGAAAAACTGGCAAGAATTAACCGATTTAGTTAGGGATATATCAGCAGAAAATTTACCCGTAGATTCAGATAATCTCAATTTGGAAACAACCCGTTGGGAAAATTCTAGACAAAAGACTGAAATTGAGTCAAATAATCCTTCACCGAAAAACTGGCAAGAATTAACTGATTTAGTTAGGGATATATCAGGAGACAATTTACCCTTAGATTCAGATAATCTCAATTTGGAAACAACCCCTTGGCAAAATTCTGGACAAAAGACTGAAATTGAGTTAAATAATCCTTCACCGAAAAACTGGCAAGAATTAACTGATTTAGTTAGGGATATATCAGGAGACAATTTACCCTTAGATTCAGCAACAGCGGCTGATATTATCTCTCAGCCTGCTGAGATGTTAACAATTCCACCTCAACTTTTACAGCAATCCAGAGAAAAATTATATCATCAAATCAATAATATTAACAGTAACTTTTCTAATATTAAAGAAACAGAATTAGAAATCAATAAACAGGAATCTGAAAATCAATCTTTCAATCAACACCATAGCCTGCAAGATACTGAACAACAAGCAATCGATCTAGATTATATTCTAGAAACTCTACAAACAAAAATCAATCAAGAGTACCGACGATTTTATGGAGGTTAAATATGGCAATTGAAATCGCAGGAATTCCACTGAATCGAGTACATAAAATCGAGACAATCGAGCAAAATAACTTTGTCTATCACCAAATTCCAGGAAAACAGGGAAACCTAGTCCAGAATTTTGGTAGAGATTCGGTAAAATTACAAATCAAAGGCATTTTTTATGGCAATAAATACTTGGCTGATTTAGAGAAATTAAGAAAAATTTACAAAGAGCAAAAACCAGTTGAATTTATTGCTGAAATTATCGGACAATCCTATTTTAGTCAAGTCATTTTAGAAAGGTTTGCCGTTGTTCAATCTGCCACAGATCCCGATCAATTTAGCTATACTTTAACCTTAGCTGAATATGTCCCTCCAACTCCCAGTCAAGCATTTGCACAAGGGGCTTCTGTTGATGCTAATATTAAAGCAGATGCTGCTAGTTTTATGACCGTTGCTATGCTACCAGATGCTTTACAATTTGGTTCAATTCCAGCAATTACTAATCCGATAGAACCATTAAAAGCTTCTCTCGATCCTATCAAAGAAGCAACTAGCACTCTTGATGGTAATCTTAGTGATTTAAAATCACTCTTTAACCTTTAGGGAAAATATAGCGTTTTTTAGTATTTTTGAGATTTTCCTCCCACACTTTCTACACTCCCCTCCCCCTTATAACTTTATTGACAGTCCCCCGACACCTGCTATAATGATTACCATCGGTTTTGATAACAGTTCCATTTTCCCTGAAATCCTTGATGTCCTAAGACTTTTCAAAGAATCGGGGATTAGCTCTAAGTCTCGCACTGTATCACCTAACTGTCAGCGCAGAAAAAATGTGACGATTTGTGTCAGACGCTCGGATTATTAACCATTACTTTAAATAAAAATTATGAGTTTAGCAATTCTCGATCAAATCCAAACCCTTGATGTAGATTCACAAGCAACTTTTGCGGAAGCGGGAAACCCTTTTACCGATTCTCAGAAATTAGTTAAGGATAATTTAGGGGGAAAAGTTACCCCTCTTTTTTCCTCAGATTTAACCAATAGCTTTGATCAAGTAACTCAACTTACTAGCAAGCCGATAGAGATCCCTACAGCACCTTTTTCTGTGGGTGAAATTCAAACACAGGTTACGGGAAAATTAGGCGATATTTCTAGCATTAGTATAGACACTTTAACCCAGTCAATCCCAGCTAACCCCGGCGCAGATACTTTTAAAGGATTAGCTGTCACAGATCAAGTTAATAGTTCTCTTAGTAATTTAACTTCATCTATTACTGGTAATGCTAATTTTGGTCAACTTGGTATTTCCCAAAATCAATCAACTCCCTTTGACGAGTTTCAAGAGTTTCTCAATAATGCTCAAGCTTTTCCGGGTAAAGTTTTAGATGCTATTATTAAAGCCTTTAAAAATTTTATTGATAAATTATCTAATCCAGACGAATGGTTAGATAGGCTTAGTTCTGAGGCTTTAACTGAAATTTTTGTTGAACAAATTCAAGAACTTAATTATATCTTACCCAATGGAGCGATTCAACTCTATACCTTACAACTTAATCAACAGAACCAACTTTATAAAGATTATCAAAATTTTCTGAAATCTCTCGATCCTAAAAATTTAAGCCGCGCCAAAATTATACCCTTAAGACAACAAATCAAAAGCTGGTTATCGGAGGTTAACTCTCAAGGAGAACAGATTAATTTAGCAGTTAAAAATCTTAACTCTTTTGATATTGATAAGTTTTCTACGCTTTTGACAAATCTTCCCAATAGTGGAGGGGGACAAATTGAAACTCTTTCCAAAATGTTTCAAGGTATAGAAAATTTTGTCAACAGTTTAAACGAAAGGATTACGACAGTCACAGAACAACTAAAAACCTTCATTACAAACATTCAAGATTTAATTGATCAGGCTATTACCAAAGTCAGCGAAATCGGGAACAAGATTTTAAAAGCGATCGCCGATAAAATTGAACAAGCGGGAAAAGCTTTAGATCAGGTTCAAGCTTATCTGACTAATACGATTGATAAATTAGTTGATTTTGTTGAACAAACAGCAGCAAAATCTGATGAAATTGTTAAACCTTTAAAGCAAGCGATCAATCAATTTGCTAATACTGCGGTACAAGGTATTGAAACAGTAGCGCAACAAATTAAACAGACAACTCAAACAATTGAGAAATCTTTAGATGAAGTAAATAAAAAAATTACTACTGAACTTAGTCAGGAACAATTGAAAGCAAAAATCAAAGAACTTCTGGGTAAAGTAACAGGTGTTTTACAGAGTCAACCGGTTAAAGATGCTTTAAATAAAGCTGATCAAGGTATCGATCAAGTGGTGGCTGCTTTACAGAAAGTTTCCCTTGAACCTGCTTTTCAATTGGCAGTTACTCAAACCAATAAATTAGAACTAGAACTCAAAAAGATAGATGTTTCTACCATGGGGACGGCACAAAAAACCGCCTTAAAAGTAGGAGTCAAAATTCTCCAAGAAATTGATGTTCCCGGGGTAGTTAATCCAGAATTAACAGCAGCCTTTGATTCTCTGTTATATCCGGTTGTTGGTTTAGTAGATTCAATTCAGGGAGAAATTAAACAAGTTGATGAACAAGTTAAATCTTTTGCTCCCGGAACCTTAGTTAAGACTTTTCTTGATACTTATATTCAATCTCTAGTGACGGAACTCAATAAATATAAACCTTCTGTACTTTTAGAGACAGTTAAAGAACTGTATGAAACCTTACTAGAAAAGTTAGAAATTTTGAATCCTAATCAGCTTTTAGAACGCTTAGAAGAACTTTATGAAAAATTACTGGCAGTTGTTGACTCTCTCTCTCCTGAAAAACTCACACAGTTCTTGACGGAAAAGCTAAATGCACTGAAAAGCATCTTAGATAACTTACCAGTTGAACAACTGATCAATAAAGTTATTGAAGCCATCGGTGATGTGGAAAAATTGTTAAGCGGTTTAGGATTAGACAATGTGTTAAATTCTGGTTTTTGGCAAACTTTAGAAGAAATTTTGAGCCTTAACCTCCAAGAACAAATTCAACAAGTAGATACTATTAAAGCGAAAATTCTAGAACGGGTTAATAACATTGATGAAACTAAGTTGAGTGCTGCGTTAACTAGCTTACGTACTAATCTTACCAACTATGCAACCGATCCTAACATTGCGATCAGTAACGCCATGAATGAGTTAAACCAAGCTTGGGAAAACTATCAAAAGGCAGCCGATAATTTTGCTGCTGAATGGAATCGCAGCAAGCCACTTTTAGATAATTTTAATCCACCGGCGGAATTTGCGGTAGATTATCGAGACTTGTTAACTCGTATGACTGATTTACGTCAAAGATTAGTCACTGCAAAAGTCACCAACGATCCTGGTACAAAAGCTCTAACTCCTTTGTCAAATCCAACCAGAGAAAAGTTAGACAACTTACTGAAAAGTTCTACAGCGCGAAGTGATGAACAAATTATTGCTGATTTGAAAAAAGTCATTCCCAATGAAATCGAATCTCAGTTGACAGGTCCGCTCAAAAGGATTCTTAGTACCTTGGATGAAATTCTTGCTCAACCCCGTACTATCCTAGCAGAAATTAAGAAAGTCATTCAACGCTTGCAATCTGCTCCTACAGAAATCGCCAACATTCTGAAAAATTTAACCGCTGATTTTGGTAAACTTATTCGAGATTCGATCAATAAAGTTAAAACTGCTATTGATGGTACTGTAAATAAAATTATTGATTCCCTGGAAACAATTTACAAAGAGATTGTTGATAAACTCAAAGAACTAAGACCTTTGCTGATTCTAAATTCTTTCTATGATGTCAGTGATTTTAAAGGTGGTACTGTGGTACATCTCTTGACAAAATTACGGCGTAAAGAGCCATTGGATGCAGTTTCAGCCTACTTCTGGACAACTCTCAATGAAACGCAAAAAGCCTTGCTAGAAAATGCTGATCCTAACCAACCAGGAACGCAAAAAGCTCTTTTTAATGCTCTCAATAAATTACTAACAGATGTAAATTTCTACGGAACTGAACGCTTCAAATTAGTTGCTGAAAATCTTCCCCAAGAAGCTAAAGATTTAATTGCTAAACCCCAGCGCAGCGAACTAGAAACTATCCGCTTAAATCGGTTACTGCTAGAAACCGCTTATCCTCAAGAAATAATTCTGAGCTTACAATCAATTTATCCATTCTTCTTAGGAAAATTGAAGGAAATTTATCCCACCGAAATAGTCAAAAAACTAGATCAACTTCATGCTAACATTGTCAAACTCATCCTTGATATTCCTAAAGCTTTAGAAGATGCACTTAATGATGAATATCAAAAAGTAGTAGCTGCTTATCAAGAAATACGCCAGAAAATTGACCGTATTTTTAAAGCTTTAATTGAACGACTATATGGTTTAGAAAGTGAATTGGGTATCGGTTTAGAAGATGTCAGTGATGCTTACCGAAGTTTGTTAGTAGCTATTCCCGTTTAAGGAGGTTAAACTAAATTTATGAATCAACCTCTACAAGTTAACTATAAAGTAACGATTGGTACTACCACTTATACGGTTGATGATTCATCGTTGGTTTTAAACTTGCGGGTAAGTTCTTCATTGAATATTCCTGTAAATTTATGTCAGATTTCCCTCATTCTTGCTGATTCGTTGGCTCCCTCTCTTGATGAATCGATAACAGTTAAATTAGGAAGTAATTCTCAATTAAGTCAGGTTTTTCAAGGTAAAATTAGCCAGATAAAATGGCAGGTTGATCAGGTAAATATTGAAGCTATGAGTAGTTTTAGTAGCTTGACGAAGGCAAAATTTAACCTCCTCTATGAAAAGTCCTTTGCTGGAGATATAGTAAAAAATATTGCTCAAAATATATTGGGGTTGAAAGTTAAGCAAGTTGACAATGGGATTAAATTTCCTGTCTATGTTATCGGAAATCAGCACACAGTTTATGAAAATTTACAAATCTTAGCTCAGAAATGCGGCTTTGATCTGTATGCTAATATTGAAGACCAATTAGTTTTTGCTCCCTATAAAACCTCAAAAAAACATAAATTTGAGTATGGCATTAATCTTCTTGCTTGGGAACAGATGGAGGAAAATCCCTTGCAATCTGGGGTAGAAGTTTATGGGGAAAGTCCCGCTAGTCAGGGACAAGGGGAAAAAGCTGTATCTTGGCTCACTAAAAAAGAGGTTAAAGGAACTGATGGCAAAAAATCTCCAGCAACTTTGCAACTAGAAGATTCTACTGCTAGAACTCAAGATATTGCCAACAAAATTGCTAAAGCTTACTTAAACAAATACCAGAAAAAACAAAAAGGAGTGATTAAAGTTGTGGGGGAACCTGAAGCTAAATTAGGCGACGGTGTTGAAATTGCTAAAATGCCAATATCGTCGCTTAATGGTACTTTTAAGATTACGGGAGTAGAACATTATTTATCTCGTCACAAGGGATTTTATACTACTATTCACTGGGAGGAAGTCTAATGGATTCAATTGTCGGCGTAATGAAAAAAGTTGCTCAACAGGAAGCACAAAAAATCTACACTACTGAACTTGGTATTGTTACTGCAATTTTTCCTCATTCAGCAGAAAATGATCAAGATAATTATCAATGTTCAGTAAAATTGAAAAATAAAAGGCAACCAGACGGAACTGATTTTGAACTCAGGAAAGTTCCCCTTGCTACTCCCCATTTAGGATGGGTAAATATTCCCAAAGTTGATGACCTGGTTTTGGTTACTTTTATTGGGGGTGATCTCAATTCTCCTGTGATTATTGGTCGTTTATACAATGATCAAGATCAGCCACCTGTCAACCAAGAGCAAGAATTTTTATTACAACATCCTCTGGAAAATGGTAGTCAAATTAAGATTGATAAAGATAGTGTGATTACCATTACCAGTAAAGATGAAAAAAGCATTGTGACAGTGAAGGATAAAGAAATCACAACAACTAATGAGAAATGCGAAATTAATCTTAATGATGGCGATATGACCTTAAAAACTCAACAGTGTAATATTGTTCTTAAAGGGACGACTTTGACGATTGATAATGGGACTTGTAAAATTGAAATTGCCAGTGGAGGAATTACTATTGATGCAGCAAGTAGTAATCTGACTTTGAAAAGTTTAGGTGGGATAAAAATTGGCGATGCTGCTACTTCTAGTATCCAAGTTGGGGGGAGAGTTCCCGCCAATGCGATCGCCGACAATGATGACATTTTGTTAACAACTCATACCCATCTGGGAAATTTAGGTGCGCCTTGTCCGATTCTGGTTCCGACTGAAAAAATTAACTCAATTCAAGCTAAAGCAAGAAATACAAAAGTAGGATAATTAACTAAGTAAAATTGACAAAGAGGCTTAAATCATGGTCAGACTTAAAGGCGCAAACAGCGATTATGAATATTCAAGTCAAACTGATGGAATTGTTGACAAAACGACAGAAAGACCAGAGCTTTTTCTTCAGATTTTTATCTGTCCCTATGATATGCCTAGTCGCATCGAAAAACCCCATAATGGTAAATGGTGCATAGGCACAGATCAGAATTGTCCCCACGAAGGGAATAAATCCGGTCATGCTCTTATCAATCTACATCAAAAGGAGGGAATTTCTTTAATTACTGACAACAATAATAAACTCTCAGTCACTCAGGAGGGTAATATTGAACTCATCCCCGCTAGTGGAAAAGTTATCATTAAAAGGGATAAAAAACCGAGTTGTTCTTTAACCCTGTTAGATCAAGGATTAGAAATCAAGCTAGAAAATGGCGCAGCAATTCGTTTTGATTTAGCCGGTAACATTGAATTAAGTCCTGCTGTCAATAAAACAGTGACGGTTAAAGGCAATCTTACCGTAGAAAAGGAAATTACTGGAAAACTTTCCTCCGCCATAAAACAGGAATTAATTCAGGAAATTAAGCAAAGCTTAAATAAATAATCAGGGGTTAGAATATGACCAGTATCAATACTTTTGATCTGCAATTAACACCGGGGGAACTAGGACAAAAACAAGATCTTAATCGAGTTGATGGACGAAAAAATCTAGCACAAGCTATTGTTAATAGATTTTATACTCGTCGGGGAGAATTGACAAAATTAGGACATCCATCCTATGGATCTCGCCTTTATTTATTAATGGGAGAACCCAATAATATTCGTACCCGTAAGCTTGCAGAACTTTATATCAGAGAATGCTTAGAGCAAGAATCTCGGATTGCTGAAATCAAGGAAATTAGATTTGAACCACCTTCTCGCGACTTAGATAAACGCAATGTTTTACTAACAACAATTATTTTGCAACCTGTAGGAGAATCTACCGCTCTTAACATTCAGTTAGCCATCAATCTTTAGCCATAATTATCCTTTCACCAACACCGAGAATTAGATTATGACTTTTGAACCGAAAAAATTTGAAGAAATCTACACCAACATGGTGCAGAAATCCCAAGAAAAAGTTCCTACTTTGACAGATTTTCAGGTAGGTAGCGTTATTCGCACCATGTATGAATCTTTTGCTTATGAAATTGGGATACTCTACGAACAATTAAATCAAGTTTATCTGTCAGCCTTTATTGATTCAGCAGAAGGTTCACAATTAGAAATGTTGGTAGCTTTGCTAGGAATTCAACGAGGATTACCAGATTTTGCCGAGGGAACCGTCACTTTTCAACGGGATTTAGGAACCGACATAATTGAAATTCCTGTGGGAACTTTAGTGACTACAGAAGACAGTGAAAAATCACCGAAAAAAGCTTATACAACTATTGAATCCCAAATTTTTCCCGCCAATTCAAAAACTCTTGATGTTAAAATTCAAGCTGTAGAACGAGGAGAAGAACAGGTGACTAAGGAGGAGACAATTAATATTATGCCTCTTCCCATTCCTGGAATTAAATCAGTCATCAATAAAAGTCCTATACAGTTTACTGGAAAAAAAACAGAAACCGATGAAGAATTACGAAAAAGAGCCAAAATTGCCCTGATTTCTTCTGGAAAAGCTTCTAATATTGCTCTGGAAAATGCACTTTTAAGTCAGCCGAGCGTTAAAGAAGTTAAACTGATTGAAAGGTTTAATGATCCTGACCAAAAATATGGTTTAGTTGACATATTTGTCGATGGCGTTGATTTTAGCAATGAAACTAAAGTTCAAAGTCTCAAAAACCAGATTGATAAAGTTAGAGCAGCAGGGGTATTTGTTCGTTTACAATCAGCTATTTTTGTTACTATAGATGCTGTATTTAAGATTGAAATTAATCCAGCTATAAAAATATCAGAAATAGAGCGCAAGACAATAGAAAAATCTGTTGAAGAAAGCATCATTAATTATATTAGTCAAACAAAAATGGGACAACCTTTGTTGTTTTCTCAACTAACTCGCCAAATTCTTTCTGTAACAAATGTCTATAATATAGAGCGTTTTGAAATTTGTACCTATGTCCCAATAGACAATGGCTCTATTCCCAGTACACCAACTCAATGTTATGCTGATAATGATTCTCGAAAGCAAATTGATATTGAGGAAGCGCAAAAAATCTATCTGCATAAGATTTGGGTAACTTCACAAGTGAAAACAGTTCCTATTGGGATTCAATTTAAAATCAATCAGGATATTAAAGCTTCTCAACAACAAGAAATTATCGATAAATTATCAGAATATTTCACAAATCTAAAATCTGGTGAATCAGTGAAAAAAGAAGATATTAAAAATAAAATTGCTGAAGCTCAAATTACTGTTGAAGATAAAGACTTGAAGTTACAAGTACAAGCTTCAGATTTATCGCCTTTAGCAGTAGTTACACCGGAAGAAATTAAATTGAGTTTTGCCGAAAAAGCAGAATTAGACGAAGCCAATCTGTTTATCTATCGTAACATTCTGCAAATTGTTGGCGCAGTTCAATTTACCCCTCCTAACAAAACTAATGATGAAGAAAAAAATCAAATCAAGAAAATAATTATTGACAGTTTGAATGCTTATTTAGAGACTCTTAAACCCGAAGAAAACGTGGATATTGATGGGTTAGAAAAAGCGGTCAAAAATGTTGTTAATGATATGCCAGTCAAGCTTGATATCAATGATTTTATTACTCTGATTAATGATCAAGAAGAATTAAGAATAAATCAAAAGCAAATTGAAGTTAAACAATGGGAAAAAGCGCAACTTGGTAATTTTTGTGTAACTAGCGAGATTGAAAGTATCAAGGTAGATATTACTAAATTAAGTTTAAAATTGGTAATTCCCAATCCTTCTCCTAGTGGCTTCAAGCAAACAGATGTGATTGAACCAATACAAAAAGCTGTTACTAAAGCCATTGAAGAATTTCCGAGGCTGGAACAAGGGAAAAACTTGTCTTATACAAGTTTGCAACAAGCTATTCTTACACCAATTAGTTCGCCGGAATTACAAAATTTATTGCGAGGCGTTACTTACGTTATCGAAAATTTTGACCTAACAGCAACTTCTCAAGCTGATAACCGCACTCAAACAAGAAATATTAACAACAATAAAGAGATTCATGTTCGTTCCGTCGAAATAATCAAAGAAATCAACCCTCCAGCAACAGTAGAAGTGAAATAACGCTAAGCACTGGAATATTTCAACTAATTAAAAACCACTCCAGACACAGAGGACACAGAGTTTTTTGATTGTGGTCAATCATCCGTACCTGATATATAGTCATTGCAAATAAGTTTGAGACATAAGTTGTAGGGGCGAAGCATTCGAGCATAACCTATCGCTGAAACCATAGATTTCTTATCCGAATGCTTCGCCCCTACGGAAGCTAACACCCTAATACCCAGTTTACTTGTTTCATTTTTAGTTGAAATAACTATAAATGCTTGCTGCAACTGGCCATACCTGCTATACTGATTTACATGGTTGTCGAGAACAGTCCCATTTCCACCGCAACCCCGCTTTTCCGCGACCCTACTCTCATCTTGTGTCCTAAACGGAGAAAACAATGGCGATTAGTGGTAGAACAGCTAGTATCATAAGTCGGTTTCCCCACTTCTATCCTCCCGAAGATCCTACGAGTTTTTTACCTCAATTTTTGGATGTTTTTGGAGAGATACTAGACGAAGTGGAGCAGGATTTAATCCGTGTCTTAAAATCTCATTTTATTAATACAGCAGACAATTTTGGTTCTCTGGGTTTCACCGCTACCCAAAAAGGAGATTTAGATAAAATCTTTGCTCTTATGTTAGCGGAATTGGGGGGAACATCCCAATTAACCACAGTCAATCCCGAATTTCAGCCTAGGGATTTTACACAAATCTCCCTATTAGTGAAAGAATTGGTTGATTCAGAAAACCCTTTATCGAGTTATATTTTTACAAAAATTAAATTATTTGAAAATACAGAAAATTTAATCAATAAATATCATGTTAACAATTCCTACTTCTCCAAGAATTTTCAATTTCAAGCATTACTAATTGTTAAGTTTATTATTGGAGAGGATGCTTTTACCAGCTATCTGCGCGATAAATTATCAGCAGAAACTAAGGAAAAATTATTCAATTATGATGGTTCAGCATCTGTTAACACCGATTTAAATCTTGTACTAATTAAAGAATTTAATAAGATTTTACAAGAAGATCGTAATCTTTATAAATACCTGCAACAAAGAAATTTACAGATCAACCTTTTACAACAAATTACTCAAGGCTTAGACCCAGTAAAAATAGTATTAGCAAAGGGATTGTATCGGCGTTTATCTCTAGACATTCAAAGAATACTTTCTCGACAAAACCCGCCTTTTCAACCTCAAGATATTACGCCTGAAATTGAGATTGACTTAAAAAATCAATTAAAAGCTTTATTTAAAAATATCTCCTTTGTCCAACAATTACTTGCTGTAATTAATCAAGCTGAAGCAGCGACTACATTTTTATCAACCCAAGCAATCAACAGTTTATTAGAAATTGGCAAAATTAGTTTATCTAGTTTGTTATCGGTTCCAGAGAATACCACCAATATAGAAATAGCCAAGCTTTCCCCCGCAGCAGAATACCTTTTATCTCAAGTCATCGTTGGAGATGATTTAATCCGACTCAATCGAATGCTATTAGAATCGGTTTATCCAGAGGAAATTCCCTCCAGTAAAACGCCGACAGCAATAGAAGTAGCTCAACAACTTGCTCAAGCTTTCAATCAGAAAATTTTAACTGATGACAAATTCTATGAAAATAATAAAGAAAGTTTTACTTTTAAAAGCTTATCTCTCGAAATACAAAGCTTGATTCAGTCTAAATCACAAATTAAACGGCTGAATCGCTTACTATTAGAAACAGCCTATCCCACTTATTTAGAAAAAAATATTACTGTCTATCGCAAACGTCTTCAACGCTTAATTGATGTTTTAAAATCTGGTGCTTCAACTAAAGAGGGAATCGTCAAAATTGTTGCTGCAAACTTAGGAATGAGTACGGATGATAGCCAAGAGATCAAACCTTGGGAATCTTACCTTTTTGACATTCCGATAACTCTAGAATCCTTTCTTAGTAAACTTACCGTACCCGCAGAACTTCAGCAAGTCTTTCGAGAAAAAGGATTAATTCTGGCATTTGGGACAACTATTGTGTTAGAGAAATCTCAACAATGTTGGTTGCTTACTGATGCCAGCCAAGGACAAGTTTATCGTATTCTTAAAAAAAATGGAACCCTTAAGGTTTATCGTCAGTTAATTCGGGTAATTGAATTTTTTCCTGAATTAGTCTTTCATAAATACACAATTCATCCTCATATTGATAAATTTGATGTCCAAAACTCTAATGCCGTTCCAGGTATTCCTGCGATTCAAATCAAGATTTTAGATAATCGTAACAATCCGCAAGGTTCTTTATCACCTTTGACGAATATTGTTCTAAAGAATATCACCAATAATCAATCTATAAAATATGAAGCAAGTCTCAATATCAATGAAATTTTATTAATCCTACCAGATGGTTCAGCTATGGTAAATGGAGTAACAATTCCTAAACCTCCACTTGTGGGAGCTATGCCGAGTTTACCTTTAGGTCAATCTGAATGGTCAATAGAAGCGGATATTGGCAACCCACAAGTTACTTTTGATCGCACTCTGTTTGACTTTTCTTTGTTTGAAAAGACTGAAAATAATCCCCTTAAATCTGAGCAACAAGCTAAATCTTATTCATTGGAGGTTACATTCTCTTTTTATCAAATAACTCCGGGAGGTTTCACCGTTAAGATTCCTTGGCAAATCCCAGGTTACAGTGATCGCTTTGACGAAAGCTTAGATCATCCACGCAATCAAATCCAAAGTTTAATTGAAAAAGTCAAAGCATCGGGAATTTGTGCCAAGATTGCTTATGAACAACAATTTCAAGAAGACCATCAAATCCAGGAAAAATTGTTATTTCAAGGAAAAGGCAAATTTTCAGAAGATCATAACATAACTGATGAATTTGATGGTCGATCTCAACAATCTTTGCGTTCTGAACAGGAAATGTCTGATACATTTTTGACCTCAGCCGTATTTGACTACACTTATTTTGATACAATTGTATTTACCTAAGGAGATCTAGCTATGGCTATCCAAGACACAATGGACATCAAAGGAAGTCTCACCATCCAAAAAAGAGACTTGAATAATCAACTGGTAGAAGAAATTCACGCTAACAATACTATTGTCACTTCTGGACGGAGATTAGTGGCTCAACTTTTTAGTAAAGACTTCAAAGACACTATTAAACCAGTTTCTCAGATTGCGATTGGAGGTAATGATAAAGCGGTCAGTGATGATGATTTACAATTAGCTCAAGAAATCTTCCGCAAAAATATAAAGCCTATTAAAGACAGTGATTTAGTTCTGTTACCTGATAGCAAAAGAATCAAACTAACAATAACGGCTGATCTTCAAGCGGGAGAAGGTAATGGAGAATTAAAAGAAGCGGCTTTATTCAATGAGGATAAAGTCATGTATAATAGGGTTATCTTTAAACCGATTAATAAAACTCCAGATTTTACCCTTACCCTGATTTGGGAAATCACCTTTTGAAATCAACTTACACTCTAATTATTGGTGACAATCATGCCATTAGCTGACACTCTCAACAGAAAACCGGGTGACATTCTCAAGTCTGATGATTGGAATATCATAATCAAAGAAATCGACCGCTTAGAAACAGCAAAAATTAATCGAGATGGAGCCGACACTCTTAAGGGACCTCTAACTATTGCTGAGTCCTTAAAAGTCAATAGTAATGTAACTATTTCTGGAAATTTATCAGTAACAAATGTCTTAGAAATTGGCACTCCACCTTTTGCCGGAAATACTGGCGGAAATCGTGATTGGATGCAAAAAGGAATCAAGATAAATTGGGATAGTGATAGTTTATTTATTGGCTTAAAAAATGAAGGAACTAACCGAAAAGATGCGGTAATTGCTTGGGGTGATGATCCACAAGATGACTTAAGATTTGTTAATGTACTAGCCGGAGGAGAGGTTCAAGGTAAAGAATTAATGAGAATTAAACCTAGTGGTAATGTGGGAATAGGAACTAATAATCCAATTGCTAGTTTAGATATTGCCTCAGCTTCTCGCACTGGAACTCATCCGACAGCCGTTAAAGGTTTATATATAACCGGTGATTTTAATGCTGATAATGATGGTGTAGAATTTCGCCATAGCAATGCTACTCAAGGAATTGGCTTTGGCTTCAATACCATTTATGCAGCAGGAAGTAATGCTAATCAAGATTTAGGATTAAAACCAAAAGGGACAGGAGAAGTTAAGGTTGCTGGAAGTTTGTCAGTTTCTGGTATTGTCAAAGCCCAAACATTAACAGTTTCTGGTGATTTATCAGTAACAGGTTCGGTTAGTTTTGGTTCACAAGTGCGTCAAATGCTTAATTTATGGTCAACTGGCTATGGAATTGGCATACAAAATATGACCCAATATTTTCGTAGCGATTACAACTTTGCTTGGTATCAAGGTGGTTCACACAATGATGCTGAATTAAATGCAGGTGGTGGAAGATCCTTGATGACTCTTGATAGCAATGGCAATCTTTCTGTTTCTGGTATTGTTAAGATTGGAAGCTTGCAATTGGGAGGTTTTACCTCTGAGGATAAGCAGGAATGGCCTATTGTAGTTTGGTATCGTAATACAGACCAAAATTGGGATGAAGGACTAATTAAACTTCCGGCTAGTCAAGGAGTTTTTAGAAAAGCAGGATTTGGTATTCATCTTCACAAGAATCGACAGTTTGGGTTTTGGTCTACTGGTCCGATTCAATTATTTGCGGTTGAGGGAGATACTGGTAATACTTATATTAGGGGTAATCTAGATTTACAAGGCTCTGCATTCCTAGGTTATGAAAGTGATATCTCCAATTTTGGTACTCCTCTTAAGTCAGGTTTTTATCAAAATGGCAGCGGCAGAGAAATCCCTGGTGATGTACCCGATACTTCCCATCCTTGGACACACTTAATAACCGCTCGTCATAGCAACACATCTAATAATCATCAATTGCAAATTGCCTCAACATTTATCAACAATGATCGACTTTTCTTTAGAAAAGTTGCGGCTGGCTTAGAAACCAATAATCCTGGTTGGAACGAAGTAGCAACAAGAGGTGGAAATACCTTTGTAGGTAATCAAATTATTAATGGGACTCTTGTTACACAACAAACCCATACCATAAAAATTGGTGTGCCTGGTGCTTCATATGGAAACGATGGTATTCGGGGAGAACCTAACCTCTGGCTTGATGCCGCAGGTACAGTTATTATCAAGAAAGGTTTTCAATCACAAGGAATGGACGTGGCTGAACGTTTTAAAGTTCTAGGTCATGGGGAAATAGGTTCTGTAATGGTAATGGATGAGCAAGAGAAAGCAATTAAACTCTGTGAGCGTGCTTATGATCCTTGTGTTGTTGGCATTATATCAGGAGAGCCAGCTTTTATTCTAGGATTAGAAACAGAACATCAACCTATTGCTCTTTGTGGAAGAGTTCCCTGTAATGTTGATGCTGATATTGCTCCTATTAAAGTGGGTGATTTATTAACAACGAGTCCCACAAAAGGTTACGCTCAAAAAGCTTTAGAAATAGCAAAAGCTACCGGAACAATTATTGGTAAAGCACTTGAGTCCTTGAGTCAAGGAAAAGGACAAATCACGGTTTTGGTGATTTTACAATAGCAATCAATTAAAATGATGTATTCAGATTGTGTAAAACCTGGCTCACCACCTTTTACGACTCATATCAGAACCGAGTGATTTACCACAACAAAAAAACTCCGTGTCCTCTGTATCTCTGTGGTGTTTCTTATTGTTACCAATAATAAGATTTTGTATCACAAATACGGGAGAGTCCCGATAACTATGTCCATTCCCCCAAAAATCCAAATTCTCATCAATCAACTTGATCGACAGTTAAACGAAATTGAACAACAAGCAGCACAAGGAATTAATCTGCTTAGAAGCTTATTGTCTTATTTCCCAGAAAATGTTATACTAATGCAGTATTTTGCTTATCTTAACACGATTCTGTTTTTCCTAGAAACAGCAAGACGACAAATCCAAACCACTATTGATACTATTTCTGATGAAGACGTGCCGAGGGAATTAATTCAAGAAGCAGGAGAAGATTTGGGAATGTTGCAAGGAAAAATCATAGAAGAAAAAATCCGCTTGCAAAGACTTATTGATTTTTTAGGAAATAACCCATGAAAAAACTGCCCGATGAAAAAACCTTATTAGCCATGCTAGAACAGTTCAAAATTGCTGAACAACAAGCGAGAGAAATTTGTGAAATATCAACAGAAGTAGCCTTAAAATATCAACAGCGAATGCGAGAACTTAGGGAAGCAAAACAACAGAGCGAACACTGAATCAGCAACAAAAAAACTCCTTGTCTTCTGTGTCTCTGTGGTGTTTATTATGATTATGTAACTGGATTTGCTATCAAGGCTGTATTGCCATAACCTTGCATATAGTCTGGATTGGTCGAAAGATATCCTGGTCTCTCCCCTACCCCAATCGAAGCTTGGGCCACTTCAAAAAATGAGCGAGGAGTAGTTTCCAGTTCAGTAGTGCTTGCTTTCTGACGTTTTGCCCAGATAAACTCTACGTTTGTTCACAGGAAAAGTCGCTCAACAGACACTAAAATATCAGGAAATGCTAGGGGTGTGATCGCTCCTTGAACAACCCTAAATTCTTCAAGGTACTGACTTCCTTGAGGATTTCTGAAGACAATCACCTGCTTGGTTGCTAAATCTAAAACCCAATATTCCTCAATTCCAGCCGTTGCATAAATTGCCAGTTTAATCTCTAAATTCTTCTTTAAGCTTGTCTCGGCAATTTCTATAATCCAGAAAATATCTTGAGAACCTGGATGGCGATCATTGTAGGATGATTCTGGTAGTCGAACAATGGCAATATCAGGTTCGGGTTCCGAGTCAGATAGGGTAATTAGTCCATTGAAACGGACATCAGCCTTGCTTGAAAGCAAATCTTCTAAATATTTTACACCTCGTTTAGCTGTAGTGTAATGAAGCGGGGTTTCTGGACTCATTTCAAAAATTTTGCCATCTAATAATTCCCAACGACGATCGCGCAGAATGCCTGCTTCAATCATCTGATGATAATCTTCTAAAGAACATTTAGCCAATGTTTTCATATAGCATTTCCCTCTGAATCAAATAGCGCTAAAGCGCAACTACGAACCTACTTTTACAAGATGTCTAATGTCAGGATTTTGCCGTGCCACATAGTTAGCGAATCCGCTGTATCAGTTATCAGCGATATAATAACATGATATAGTGTTTTCAAATAAAATGTGGAAAGACCTCTGTAGAGGCGCAAGGAACCCGCGTCCTTATCTCGTTCCACAACTCAAATGTAAACGCTATAGCAAATCTAAATGATTCGTGAACCTCCTCTGTTCCCCATGTATGATAATGATCGTGTCGATCAATCACAGTGCGATCGCATATCTTATCAGTTGGAGGGAAATATATCTAGCTTGATCAAATGGCCAAAGAACTAAACATTAGCTGTCAGGCTGTGATTAAATAATAATAATAGCGATCACTTTAAACGCCTTATACCTAAAGGAACATGAAGGAACAACCAGAAAAACGCCTCGCTGTCAGGAATGTCAATGCTCTTTAAATAAATCTATGAATGTTGTCTATCAACTACAAGGCGTTGAATTTGAGTGGGATAGTCATAAAGCTCAGATTAATTTGGAAAAACATGGCATTAGCTTTGAGGAAGCAACAGAGGCGTTTTTTGACCCCTTTTACCAAGAAGGAGAAGCAACCCCCCAGAATGTTACCAATAGTGAACAACGTCGGTTTATTCTCGGTTATTCTTTAGAACAGCATCTTTTGTTAGTTATCTATGTAGAAAAAGGAAAAAGAAACCGGATAATTTCTGCTCGTCAAGCTACTAGAAATGAAAGGAAACTCTATGAACAAACCAGAAGATGAATATAGCTTAAAACTGCATCCCCGTCTTGAAGAGACAATCTCTCTGGATATTCCAAAAGACACCTTAGCCGCCATCAAAAAAGTAGCTGCTAATCGAGATATGTCTTATGAAGCACTGCTGAAGCTGTATATTGGACAAGGACTAAGACAGGATTTAACCAAATTGTTTTCTAACCGTATATTAGAAACAACAGCACAGGTTTTAGCCAAGCATATTGACTCAGAAGCAGAAATATCGAATATCATAGAAGAAATCCTTGCTCAAACAACTTATCACTAAAGCAACAGGAAAGAACAAATCAAAGAACGTATCCAGTCCCAAGCATTAAATCGCTCAACCCAACCTACAAGCTTTACTTGCAAAGACTTATTGATTTTTTAGGAAATAACCCATGAAAAAACTGCCCGATGAAAAAACCTTATTAGCTATGCTAGAACAGTTCAAAATTGCTGAACAACAAGCGAGAGAAATTTGTGAAATATCAACAGAAGTAGCCTTAAAATATCAACAGCGAAGGCGAGAACTTAGGGAAGCAAAACAACAGATCTCTCACTGAATCAGCAACAAAAAAACCTCCGTGTCCTCTGTGTCTCTGTGGTGTTTATTATGATTATGTAACTGGATTTGCTATCAAGGCTGTATTGCCATAACCCTGCATATAGTCTGGATTGGTCGAAAGTTAGCTCCCGCAGGGGCGAAGCATTCGGATAAGAAATCTACGGTTTCAGCGATAGGCTATTGCCCGAATGCTTCGCCCCTACAAACTCTAAACTAATTTAATTTTAGCTTTTCCTAGTCCAGCAGTGAACTGACACAGCTAAAATGATATATTAGGATTGTGCAGAAACCCGAAACTCCTAAGACCTTTTTGGTGATTTGTAATGACTAGACAGAGTTAGAATACAAGTAATGGCCGCCAAAGACTTATTCCATCAGGCTGTGAAACAAGCACTCCTAAAACAGCAGTGGGTAATTACAGCAGATGCACTGAAAATTAAGATTGAGGGAGTGAGATTTGAGATCGATCTAGCAGCAGAAAAGATATTGGCTGCTCAGAAAGAAGAACGCAAAATTGCTGTTGAAATTAAAAGTTTTATTAATAACTCGGTACTCAATGATTTTCATGTTGCCTTGGGTCAGTTTTTAAACTATCGACTTGCTCTACAAATGAGCGAATCGGAGCGGACACTATATCTAGCAGTACCATTTGATACTTTTGACTCTTTTTTTCAAGAACGGTTTGTTCAAGAAGCATTAAAAATATATCAAGTCAAGCTGATAGTTTACGAACCACAAAAGGAGATAATTCTTGTATGGAAAGAATAGATTATTACCGTCAATGTATCCGTCAGCTACTCACTGAAAAATCAGCAAAAGAAGCCGACAATCCAGATATTGAATGTCAATTAATCTTTGATAGAGAAAATGACCACTATCAGTTACTAGATATAGGCTGGCAGGATCTAAAAAGAGTTTATAATTGTTTCGTACATTTAGATATAAAGGAGGGAAAAATTTGGATTCAGCGCAATATGACTGAGACAGATATTGCCAAAGAATTAGTAGAAATGGGTGTATACAAGGAAGATATTATCTTGGGTTTGCATCCAAGCTATAAGCGCCCTTATACAGGCTATGGAGTCGCCTAAGCTGTTCATCATTATAATATAATACAGCAGCAAAAAAACTCCGTGTCCTCTGTGTCTGGAGTGGTGTTTATTAGAATTTTATTTAACCTAATAAAAGGCGGTGAGTGTCAATGGTTTATAGCAATTTCAAGTTAGATGAATTAGTAAAACTTGTTGATTTAACCATTCGGGAACCCTCTGAATTATTCACCTCTATTCCAGAAGTAGAGTCTAGTGAACATTTAATAACAAACCTCCAGGAAACAGTCGATTTAGCAGTAGCTATCAACACCGAAAAAGCTCGTTCAGAAATGATTATTGCTCCCGTCCTATTAGAGTTGCGAAGGAAATTAAAACACCAAATTAGTCTATTTTCTGGAGTTGATTTTACTGTCGACGGTGTTTGCGACTTTATTATCAGTAAAAATCCAGAACAGTTATTGATTTGTTAGCCAATTGTCACAATTGTCCAGGCGAAAAATGAAAACTTAAACTCAGAATTTGGTCAGTGTATTGCTGAAGGGATCGCCGCTCAAATCTTCAACCAACAGGAAGGTAATAA
>NZ_JADBUE010000292.1:0-18160 GCF_020245805.1 Microcystis sp. M179S2
AGCAAGTTTAATTAATGGAAACATCTTGTTGCTGTGCTCCTCGTGAGCATAAAGGGTCAAAACTTTTAACTTCTTAGCAAGTTTAATTAATGGAAACGATCTCTTGGAGATCGGCTGTTTCTAGGTTGCCGAGTTCGCCTTTTAACTTCTTAGCAAGTTTAATTAATGGAAACAGTTATCGGCAATCAGAGTTGCGTCCGCAAGGGCGGCTTTTAACTTCTTAGCAAGTTTAATTAATGGAAACCGTCCAGACCCGTTGGCAGTGTTGACGTTCAACATACCACCGGTCTTTTAACTTCTTAGCAAGTTTAATTAATGGAAACAGAGCGCATTTCCCGGGTTGTAGGTTAAAATGGCTATTTGCCTTTTAACTTCTTAGCAAGTTTAATTAATGGAAACCAGCTGGATGTCAACTACTGTTACTGTTACGGTTTGGGTTACTTTTAACTTCTTAGCAAGTTTAATTAATGGAAACGTCACTATTCGTGACTGTACTATTGTTTGAAACTCTTCTTCTTTTAACTTCTTAGCAAGTTTAATTAATGGAAACATTTTGGTCCAGACGTTGTTTTCATCTATTTTTATGGCCAACTTTTTACTTCTTAGCAAGTTTAATTAATGGAAACGGATAACTGTTAACAATTGCTGTCTTGGTAACAACGTCACTTTTAACTTCTTAGCAAGTTTAATTAATGGAAACAAGGATGCCCCGAACACCACCGAAAAGGCCCAGGTTAATAATATCTTTTAACTTCTTAGCAAGTTTAATTAATGGAAACGTTTGCTTCTGATAAGTAATTCTACAACCGGGTACTGGATTCTTTTAACTTCTTAGCAAGTTTAATTAATGGAAACCAAAAATAAGAACCAGTAATTAGCACCTAAAGAACAAATCTTTTAACTTCTTAGCAAGTTTAATTAATGGAAACCATAAACACGATCTCCTTGGGTGATGTGTTAGATTTCTTCTTTTAACTTCTTAGCAAGTTTAATTAATGGAAACACCCACCCAGGACTGATCCTACGGCCACACAAGAAAAAATCTTTTAACTTCTTAGCAAGTTTAATTAATGGAAACTTTGTCCTAAAAACGATGAACCTTGCTTAACCCAACTTTTAACTTCTTAGCAAGTTTAATTAATGGAAACCATTTTTGTTGCCGAGTAAGGAAAAAATCTTGAGGACTTTTAACATCTTAGCAAGTTTAATTAATGGAAACTTTTGCTTACAGCCTCCTACTGTTTGCAGGCTTTTACTCTTTTAACTTCTTAGCAAGTTTAATTAATGGAAACCCCTCATCGAGGGCTTTCTGGTTTTGCATTTGGGCCACAACTTTTAACTTCTTAGCAAGTTTAATTAATGGAAACTCTAAAGCAGCTAGCCGGTTCAAAATGTTGTCCAACTCCGATTGCCTTTTAACTTCTTAGCAAGTTTAATTAATGGAAACGTTGCACTGGTGCTGCATCTTGCCCATCGGCGGGAGGTTCTTTTAACTTCTTAGCAAGTTTAATTAATGGAAACCATCAGATACAACGCAAGATCGCTGGCATTCACGCCTTGCTTTTAACTTCTTAGCAAGTTTAATTAATGGAAACTCCAAAAATTGGCGGTACGGTCCCAATTCTTCAGACTTTTAACTTCTTAGCAAGTTTAATTAATGGAAACAAAGGCAACCGTCCATCTTGCGATGGATTTGGGAATAGCAAGAAACTTCTTTTAACTTCTTAGCAAGTTTAATTAATGGAAACACCCACGGGAAATACTTCCAGTATTTTATTGGTCTTCTTTTAACTTCTTAGCAAGTTTAATTAATGGAAACTGCAGCAGGAGGATGGTTTGATCCCTTGTTTGCAACTTTTAACTTCTTAGCAAGTTTAATTAATGGAAACAGACAGAATCGTTCCCTTTCCCTCCTCGACAGCTTTTAACTTCTTAGCAAGTTTAATTAATGGAAACAAATCCTAGGGTTTCGTAACCCACTAGAGTCACCCTGGCCTTTTAACTTCTTAGCAAGTTTAATTAATGTGAAGCTAACGATTAGTGAATAAAAAATCTCCTACTTTAATTTTCTAAGGAGATTTTTTTACTAATAAAGGTGAGAGATAAGATTTTGTTTTTTCTAGATTACATAATATTGTGGAGGGGGTTCAGGGTGTTTGCTACCGATAGTTAAAGTTTTTGAGGTAGCATCTTTTGAGAGCCAATAAAATCTAACATTATCTTCTTCTGGTTTAACTTTTTTTTTGACTTTTTCATAAAGTTCTCGCATTTCCGCTAAAGATAAAAAGCACTCAAACACAGAAAACTGTACTCTTTTACCGTATCCTTCCAGAAAGTTAGATAATTTAGTGCGTCTTTTATTGTCAGGAATATCGTAAACAATTAATACTAACATTAGGAGGCTCGAAAGAAAGGTTCATAGGCTATAGATGACAGCAAGCTACGTTTATACAGCCGAATTTGTAATTGAATGGCTTCTCGGTAAGAAATCTGAGATGAAATTTGAGAGTGGGTAACTTTTTCAGTCATTCGCTTCTCAAATTGATTCAGGAATAGTCGTCTCCCCTGTTCAGTTAAATAGATTCCTGGCTTTTCAGTTAGAGATTCAAAATCTTTAGATTTTAGGATAGATTGGTTAAATAAAGTTAACATTAAACTATCAACAATGGGCGACCGAAATTCTTCCATTAAATCGAAAGCTAAATAAGGTTTTTTCTTTTCACCATAATGAAAGTTACCCAAATAAGGAGAAAGACCTTCAGTAATAATTAAACTGAGAACATTGTTAAATAAAAGAGTGTAGCCAAAGCTTAAAAGAGCATTGACTGGATCAGTTGGAGGTTGACGATGACGTTGAGAAAAATTAAAATCTGGGTTGATTATTAATTGTCCCAAAGCGGAAAAATAGCGAGCAGCACTAATCCCTTCGTAACCTCGTAAACTGTCAATATTATCTACCAACTTTAAAGCTTCAAGATCGGTATTAATCCCTAAAATTGCCTGTTCAATGTCTAAAATATTGCGCTGACGATTTAATCTTAGTAATAACTGTTTAGAATTGATTAACTTGCCTCGAACAATAGCTTTGGATGTATTCAATTGAAATTGACGATCATTCTGGTGTTGAAACTGTAGTAATTCCACATTCAAATTAGATCCTTCTTTACTCCAAAGGTGTCCTTTATATCGCCCAGAAAGACTGAGGAACAAGACAGTAATTCGTGATTCTAAACAGGTAGCGATCGCTGGAGTAGATAAATTAATATTGCCAAACAGAAGAATTCTTTCCACATCTCGAATGGGGACTTCTATTTTATCCTTGTCTGGTACATGAATAAGAAACCGAAACTGTTCTTTTAACAAGCTTGTTCCCTGTTCTAGTAAATATAATGTAGCCATTGTCTGATTCCAAACATTTTTTTGAGAACGTGGCGCAACTTGTATTTGTTGTTGCTTTGGATTGGAAGTATTAGTGAGGGTTTTAATTTCCACAGAAGACATGATTAATTGCCGAGATATTTCTTCTTTTTCTGATTGTAACTTTTCTGCGTCTGAACTTTTTTTTTTCCAGTTGATAAATATTCGCTGACTCTCTGTGTTTCCCGATCTCCTTGTTTTTTCTTGGGTTTATCTACAGGAAAAATAGCATTTTCTAAAAAGCCATGACCTAAAAAACAAAACCCGTGTTCAAAGTCAGTAATTTGGGTTTTATCACGATTAATATTGAGCTTAAGAGAATGAAGTAGATCAACAACTTCCGAGTAAGCTTGTCTAATTCTTTCTTGAGTACGAGCTAAAATTAAAAAATCATCTGCATAGCGTACTAATTTAATATCCGAATTAGCAATAGTGTGATCAAATTTATCTAAATAGATATTAGCAAGCAAAGGAGAAATAACCGAGCCTTGAGGTATTCCTTTCTTTGGTAATTTCAATCCTTGCTCGCTTAATATGCCTGAAGAAATCCAAGCTTTGATCAGACATAAAATACCAGGGTGATCGATATATTGACGTAATTGGACAAGCAATATCTGATGATCGATATTATCGAAATACTGAACGATGTCTGCATCTAACACCCATCGATATCCGAGATCACGCCAATCAGCGACTTTTTCTACCGCCTGAATATAAGATAGATTAGGACGATAAGCAAAACTACAAGGAGAAAAATGAGGTTCAACCAGAGGAGAAAGCACATTTAAAAGAGCTTGTTGAACAATTCGTTCTCTAACGGTTGGAATTCTTAATTCTCGCCATTTACCTCCTTCTTTAGGAATTTTGACTTGTTTGTAAGGGTGAGGGCAATAAGTGCTATTAGCGACTGCTTCTCTTAATTGAACAAGATTAAAATCTTGATTTTGAGCAAAATCATCAATGGTTTCAGCGTCAACTCCCGCACAACCGTTATTTTCTTTGACTTTCAACCAAGCTTGTTGGAAGTTAGACAAATTGAGAAAGTCGTTAACGATGGTTATCATCAGGCAAATCCCAAGAAAAATAGAATCAAGATAATTCTATAAATCTCTCGGAATGACCTCTTTCCCTAATCAATGCCTTCCTTATTCGGATAGAGACTGGAGTTTAGAATAAAGCCACTCAAGAGTAAGCTAGGTAAGGACTTGAGAAATTGAAGACTCTTCTAGGTTGTGTGTGAGGATGGTATAATAATAATACAGAACAGGAGGTGGGTTATCTGGATAAATTTTAATCAACTCCTCAATTTATCAAATGTAACAGGTTCTTCGGTTTGTGGTATGCAATGGGGGAGAGTTATAAGAGATAGAACTCTTATAGAGAAAGATATTTAGCGATTTTTGTTTTGTCAATTGTTTTTATCTAGAGCGAACTAATCAATTAAGTCTGTTGCCAGATAAGGATTTAGTCAATTTATGCCCTCTGATCGAATCATACCAAGTAACGAAGAACCATATTTCTGAAACAGTTGAGGTTATTAGTAAAGCCAGACCCGTTTACATCAACGAGGCATAACATCGTTGAGAGAGAGTTGAAGATCGGGAAAAATAGGAGAGGAAATCAGTTCTCCCAAACGGTATTGTTGTTGCCGATAAACTTCATCAAGTAGTTGGCAGACGGTAAAAGTGGGTTGTTTGGGTTTGCCGATAAAGGCAATTCCTCCTAATCCGCGATAATCGACGATCCAATATTCAGGAATTCCAAAAAGCGCGTATTCTTCCACCTTACGAGCGTAATCGGTCTCCCAATTGCTACTGACCACCTCGACAACTAATTGAATCGATCGGGGTAGGGTAATTACAGGTTCTTTGTCCCATAGGGGTTCTAGGGCGAGAACGGTCTCATCGAGAACGACAACATCGGGACGACGAGCCGTGGCCGCATCGGTAAAAGGGCGGATCAGACAGGTTCGGGGAATGAACCAAGGTTTTCGCGCTTTAATTAAAGCCATACCGATGTGGGTCGCTATTTTACCGCTAACCGTTTCATGCGGCCCGGTCGGTTCCATATCGATTAATTCTCCATCGGCTAATTCATAGCGAAATTCATTGCCATATTTTTGCAAAAAATCCTCGAATATCAGAGGTTTTTGGGATAGGTAAGTCATCTGCACTCCCGATGGCAAAGCCCCTCAAAATAACGATTTGTAATTAGTTGAATTATATCCCAATTTTCAAGTCAATTTTAGCATCGGCGGGCATCCCGGGTTTAGCGTAGGTTTCCGACTGATCGATCGCTAATCTGACACCAAACACTTGCCGGACGCGATCTTTTTGGAAGTAAATATTTTCGGGAGTAAAGGCAGCTTTTAGATCGATCGCACTAACTTTAGCAGCTAAGGGGCGATCGGGATCGGAGTCGAGAAATACCTGTGCTGGTTTGCCCACATAAATTTTGCCGATGTCCCCTTCTGGTATATAGGCGCGCAGATAGATCGATTGGGGATCGATGACGGTGAGCAGGGTTTTCCCACTGGTAACTACGGCCCCCGGTTGCAAGGGACGATCCTGAACGATGCCATTAATCGGGCTTTTTACCTGCATGGAGTCGAGACGTTTTTGTAATTGTTGTTGATTAGCGATCGCCGCTTGTAAATTTGCCCGGGCCATGGCTAATCGGGCCTTAGCTTGTTCTTTTTGTTGTTGGTAAGCACTTAACTGATTACTGCGAATGACGGAATTAAGGGCTGTGGAACGGGTTTGGGCTAAATTTCCCTGGGCTGCTCGCAGTTGCTGCCTGGCAGTGTTAACGGCGGCTTGTCGTGCCACGAGAGTCGCTTTAGCGGTGTCTAAGTCTGCTTTGGCCGCGTCGGCATCGGTACGGGTGCGATCGAATTGTTGCTGGCTAACTACTCCTTGCCTAAATAGTTGATCGTAACGTTCTCGATCGGCTAAAGCCAGTTTTAATTGGGCTTCTGCCCTGATTATTGCCGCTTCTGCCTGTTTTACCTCCGCTTTGGCCTGTTCTACTGCCGCTTGACCGGCAGCAACGTTGGCGCTCGCTTGGCTAACTCGTCCGGAGGAGTCTTCTTTTGCTTGCACTAAGTTCGCTGCCGCTTCTTGAATGCGACTTTCGGCCACGCTAATATCTAACAATGCTTGTGCTTCCGCTTGTCGGGCGGCGTGAACAGACGCGATCGCTGCTTGCAGTTGTTGATTAACTTCCTCATCGACGATTACTGCGATCACTTGTCCTGCTTTGACTCGATCGCCCTCCCGGACTAAAATTTGATCTACTCGTCCGCCAGTTTTTGCCCCGATATCAGTTTCGTCTGCTTCAATCCTGCCACTGACATTGAGTACCGTAGCTGGGGGGACAGGGGCAAAATGTCGCCAACCGAGATAACCGGCGGCAATCACAACAGCTAGGGGCAACAGCAACCGCGGGTTGAATTGCCGTTTTTCCGGGGCTACCGGCAAGTTAGGAACGGGGTGCGATCGAGCCATTACCTTTATCTCTCAAATTTGGCCAAGGTTGATACTTCGATCTTAAACGATAACTAGGGGCGCAATTTTTGAGAACTTATAGCGTTTCCCAATCTCATGAGGTACACCAAAATCTTAACTCCTCACTCCTGACTTGTCAAAACCTAAGACTCTGTACCTCACAACTATGGGAATTGCTATATAAGTAGTCGTGGACAATTAATTTCCTAGTTGAGACAGGAGACCTTTCAGTTATCAGTAAACAGTGATCAGTGAATTGAAAACTCACATCTGATAACTGGTAACTGATCAATGAAACTGATTCAAGGCTTACGGCTAACAGATCAGAACTATAATCAATTTTGCTTAGGTAGTAAAATTAACTAGCAAAATACCAATTTTTCATAGTATTTGAGATGCGCTTATCCCGATCTCATCTGTAATAATGGGATCAATTAGTTTTTCTTGGCATCGGCTTAAACCTCGTCTATTTTCCCTAGAAAATCTTGCCGATAAAATTACTAACTAACTACTTTTCTAATCAAGGTTTAAGGTTAAGAGTGATTAAAGCAAGCTTAACCAATTCTTAACCAAAAAAAACTAAAATATTTCTAGATTTAAAAGTAATATTTGTGCCTTAAAATATATTTTGAAGAAAGTTCAACTTTCGCAATTGTGCAGAATTCTTCAACCAGAAAACTTATGATATTCTCAACTGCTACCCTAACTCGTGTGTGTGCTGTCTCCTTCGCCACGGCAGCGGCCTTAGCAGGGACGATGGGAGAAGCCTTCGCCCAAACCCTGAACGGTGCAGGAGCATCATTTCCTGCGCCCCTATACCAGCGTTATTTTGCCGACTATAAAAACGCCACCGGTGTCACCGTTAACTATAATTCCGTCGGTAGCGGTGCTGGTATTCGGCAATTTATCGCCGGAACCGTCGATTTTGGGGCTTCCGATGTGGCTCCTTCCTCCTCGGAAAAAAGCCAGATGAAAAACGGTTTACTGCTAGTTCCCACCGCTGGAGGAGCCGTCGCCGTGGTTTATAATCTGCCGGGGGTAAATAACCTGCAAATTTCCCGGGCTAACCTGGGTAAAATCTTCAGTGGTGAGATCACCAACTGGAAACAAGTAGATCCGAAACTGCCCGACCGACCGATTAAAGTAGTGGTTAGGGCTGATGGTAGCGGTACTACCGAGATTTTCACCTCTCACCTGAGCGCTATTAGTCCTTCTTTCAAAAGTAAAGTGGGAACCAGCAAAGAACCTAACTGGGGTTTTACCGTTCTCAAAGGACCGAAAAATGATGGTGTGGCGGCCCTGGTTAAACAAACAGAAGGCTCGATCGGTTACGTTCAAGATACCTTTGCCCGCAAAAACGAAGGGGCAACCATGAGAACCGCCAGAATTCAAAATAAAGCCGGTCAATTTGTCGAACCCAGTCTCGCTCAAGCTAACAAGGCGATGGAAGGGGTGAAATTTAACGCTGATTTTACCGCTAATGTAGATGATCCGAGCAATGGCTATCCGATCGTCGGGATTACTTGGTTATTAGTACCGAGAGACTATGCTGATAACAAAAAAGCGGCGGAAATTAAAAGACTGTTGACTTGGATTCTGACCACTGGTCAAGGAATCAACAATCAATTGGAATTTACCCGGATTCCTCAATCGGTGACTGAAAAAGTTTTAGCCGAAGTTAACAAAATTAAATAAATAGGGTTTGCTGAATAAATGTGAAATGTAGGCAAGGTAAGGGTTTTGTGGCTTTACGAGCGAAACAGGTGCAAATTTTGAGAGAATCGCCGTTCAAAACCTTGCGTCTTCATCGGCCCGCGTCCTGTAGGGGCGAAGCATTCGGGCAATAACCTATCGGTGAAACCGGAGATTTTCTAACCGAATGCTTCGCCCGTACTTTTTGCCGCAAACCCTAAATACTTTTGTATTAGTTTGGGATTGATTGTCACCACTTTCCAGTAAGATGGAAAAAGTTACCGGTTCAGTCCATAACTAATAACTGCAAGTATTTCTTTTCTCTGGGCTGAACATTGTTCAGCCCCTACAGTTGCGTTTTCAACAACTGATAACTGGTAATTGCTGTCTACCTTATGGCCAATTTTTCTGAACCCGTCGAGTCTTTTGATCTCTCGGC
Organism: Microcystis sp. M179S2; assembly: GCF_020245805.1. Lineage (NCBI taxonomy): Bacteria > Bacillati > Cyanobacteriota > Cyanophyceae > Chroococcales > Microcystaceae > Microcystis > Microcystis sp. M179S2. The sequence continues at coordinate 9,055 of NZ_JADBUE010000292.1, forward strand.
AGCCAATCTTAACGAAAACCCCGGCACTGCCGGTTTATTTGATCGCATTTTTACAATCCTAGTCTGGATTTGTGCCGCCTCCGGTTTAATTTTTCTGCTCTGGATGGCCTGGATTGTTTTTCAGGATGCGCGACCGGCGATCAATGAATTCGGTCTGGGATTTCTCTGGGGAACCACTTGGGATGTTAACGTCCTCAAATTTGGTGGTTTACCCTTTATTTTCGGTTCTGTTGTTTCCTCGATTCTGGCTCTTTTATTAGCCATTCCCCTCAGTGTCGCCGTTGCTTTAAGCACTAGCGAGAATTATTTGCCGGCAAGTGTCCGTTATCCCATCGGTTTTCTAGTGGAATTAATTGCCTCGATTCCCAGTGTAATTATTGGTTTATGGGGGATTTTCGTGCTAATTCCCGTGCTTAAACCCTTGCAAGAATGGTTATTTCAAAATCTTGCTTGGTTCCCCTTGTTTAATACCCAACCTTTGGGACCAAGTATGCTGATCGCCGGTGTGATCCTGGCCATCATGATTGTGCCGACCATTTCCGCTATCAGTCGCGATGTCTTGCTTACCGTCCCCCCCGAATTACGCAGCGCCTCCATGGCCCTAGGTGCCACTCGTTGGGAAACCATCTGGCGCGTGCTGTTGCCGGCGGCCAGTTCTGGCATTATCGGGGCGATTATCCTCGGTTTAGGGCGTGCTTTAGGGGAAACCATGGCGGTGGCCATGGTAATCGGTAACTCCTCGATTATTACTCCCTCCCTCTTGGCCCCCGGTTACACTATTCCCGCTGTACTAGCTAATACCTTCCCAGAAGCTTTTGAAAAAGTCCATATCGGAGCCTTGATGTATCTAGCTTTGATTCTATTTTTTATTACCTTAGCCGTCAATAGTGTAGCGGCTTTATTAGTACAATTTATCAACCGCAATCGTTAATTTTATGACTCAAGGAGCTTTTCCCGAAGAAGATTTACAGCAACCCCTGTCACCCTGGCGACATTTTTTTACCAACGGTCTCACGGGTTTAGCGATCGCTCTTAGTGCCATCGCTATTCTGCCTTTATTCGCCATCCTCTTTCAAATTGTCAAAGAAGGTTTACCCGGATTCAATTGGCAAGTTTTCACCTCTTTACCCGCCCCAGTTGGCTCTGATCCCAGTGTTCCCAACGGTTTTGCCAATGCGATCGTCGGGACTTTAACCATGGTCGGTTTAGCATCCCTGGGCAGCATACCTCTGGGGATTCTCACCGGGGTTTTCCTCTCGGAATTCGCTCGGGGTTCGAAAATTGGCGGCATTCTGCGCTTTGCGATCGTGGTGTTGAGTAGTACCCCTTCCGTCATCGTCGGGGTGTTTTCCTTCGGGGTTTTGGTCTTAACTACCAAACAATTTTCCGCCGTGGCGGGGGCCTTTGCTTTGGGGGTGATCATGTTGCCCATCGTCGCTTTAACCACGGAAGAGTCCCTAAAACTAATACCTATGTCCTACCGTCTCGGTTCCTCCGCTTTGGGGGGTTCCCGTTTCGATACGGTATTTCGCATTGTCCTACCAGCAGCGATCGCACCGATTATGACCGGGATATTATTAGCGGTGGCCCGGGCCGCTGGAGAAACCGCTCCCTTAATGTTTACGGCTTTATTTAGTCAATTTTGGCAAGAAAGTCTTTGGTCGCCCACACCGGCTTTAACGGTGTTGATTTATAACTACGCTAGTTCCCCCTTTCCTGAACAAAATTCCTTGGCTTGGACAGCTTCTTTAGTCCTAATTATCTTAGTTTTAATTACTAGCCTTCTCTCCCGTTTTGTTACTCGTAAACGCTCAAATTAAGCATTTTTCTGATGATCGATTCCTCTCTCATGAACACTCCTACTTCTCTAGCTAATTCGGCGATCGAAGTCGAAAATCTTAGCTTTTTCTACGGTAGTAAAAAAGCCCTGGAAGGGGTTTCTTTAGAAATCCCGCAAAGGCAAGTAACCGCCATGATCGGCCCCTCTGGTTGTGGTAAATCTACTCTCTTAAAAGCCCTCAATCGCATCGGGGAATTAGAGGGGCAAGTGACAGTTAAGGGCAAAGTTAGGTTTTTTGGCCAGGATATCTACGCCCCCAAAGTTAACCTTCATACCTTACGGCGACAGGTGGGTATGGTGTTTCAGCGTCCTAACCCTTTTCCCGCTAGTATTTACGATAATATTGCCTACGGTATTAGAATTTATCGTTCCGCTAGTCGCAGTGAATTAGATGGGATTGTGGAATCAGCTTTAAAAGGAGCTGCTCTTTGGAATGAAGTTAAAGATCTGTTGAATAAATCCGCTTTAGGATTATCGGGAGGACAACAACAAAGATTGTGTATTGCTCGCGCTTTGGCGGTAAAACCAAAAGTATTATTAATGGATGAACCTTGTTCCGCTTTAGACCCCCTTTCTACCCTCAAAGTCGAGGAATTAATCCATGAATTGAAGCAACAATACACGATCGTCATTGTCACCCATAATATGCAACAGGCCTCTAGGGTATCCGATCGCACGGCCTTTTTTAATACCGATGAAAGCCGCGTCGGTCATTTGGTGGAATGTGATGCCACCCAGAAAATTTTCACCGATGCAGTTAATCAACAAACTCGCGATTATGTAGCCGGTAGATTCGGTTAATTTGTCTTGTCAGGAGATAGGAGACAGCTATCCGTGATCAGTTATCAGTGATCATATGTGAGTTTTCAGTTCACTGATTACTGTTTACTGTTTACTGATAACTGAAAAGTCTCCCCCCTAAACCATAACGCTGCCCGATTTTGCTAGGATAAGAAATGTAACAAGAATCTTTCTCAACAGTCGGATAATTCATGGGCAACGATACCATCACCTTACTCTCTCCCCGGGAAATTGAAAAAATGCGCCGAGCCGGACGATTAGCGGCTAAACTGTTAGACCATCTGGCCGATATGGTTAAACCGGGGGTAAGTACCCTAGAAATCAATGACGAGGCAGAACGTTGGACTCGCGCCCATGGAGCCAAAAGTGCGCCCCTAGGATACCATGGCTTTCCTAAGTCCATCTGTACTAGCATTAACGAGGTTATCTGTCACGGCATCCCCAGCGCCGATCAAATCCTCAAAGACGGCGATATTATTAACATCGATGTCACCCCGATTTTAGAAGGTTATCACGGCGATACCTCGCAGACTTTCTTTGTCGGTACTCCCTCCCCCCTGGCCAAAAAGTTAGTGGAAGTTACCAGAGAATGTCTGCAAAGAGGCATAGATGCAGTGCAGCCGGGGGGTAAAATCGGCGATATCGGCGCGGCTATCCAAGAATATGCCGAAGGACAAGGATTTTCGGTGGTTAGAGATTTTGTCGGTCATGGTATCAGTAATGTTTTTCACACCGGTCCGCAGGTTCCCCACTACGGCACTCGTGGCAAGGGCAAAAAAATTCGCCCCGGCATGGTATTCACCATTGAACCAATGATTAATGAGGGAACCTGGCAACATATTGTCTTAAAAGACGGTTGGACTGCTATTACTAAAGATGGTAAACTTTCGGCCCAATTTGAACACACCATCGCCGTCACCGAAACCGGTGTCGAAATTCTCACTTTATCCGATTAAATTTAGGGAACGGGGAACAGGGGATAGGGAATGGGAGAATGGGGAAATAGGGAAGTTTCAACTAATACCCCAAAACCCTAAAACCCTAAAACCCCATCACCCCTCTCCCTTCTCCCCCCGCAACGCGCACGAAGTGGTCTCCTCACTTCCCCACTTCCCACTAATAACTGATAACTGATAACTGATAACTGAATATATGCAGTATCGTCGTTTCGGTCGCACTAATCTACAAATGCCAGTGTTTTCCTGTGGGGGAATGCGCTATCAATTTCAGTGGCAGGATGTGCCGATGTCGCAAATTCCCGACGAGAATCAAGGCAATTTAGAGGCAATCATTAATAAATCTCTGGAAGTGGGGATTAATCACATCGAAACCGCTAGGGGTTACGGCACTTCCGAGATGCAATTGGGCAAAATTTTGCCGCAACTACCGAGGGATAAGATTATCGTGCAGACGAAAGTTTCTCCTAGTCAAGATGTGCGGGAATTTAGCCGTAAATTTGAGCAATCCCTGCAATTTTTACGGTTAGATTATGTGGATTTGTTGGGCATCCATGGCATCAACACGGCTGAAATTCTCGATGACACTATGGCCGAGGGCGGTTGTTGGCAAGAGGCGAAAAAATTACAGCAACAGGGAAAAGTTCGTTTTATCGGTTTCTCGACCCATGCACCAACTGATGTAATTGTCAAGACTATTGCAACAAATTGTTACGATTACCTCAATTTGCACTGGTACTATATTTTTCAGAATAACTGGCTGGCGATAAAAGCGGCAAAACAGCACGATATGGGGGTTTTTATCATTAGTCCCGCCGATAAGGGCGGCCATCTCTACAATCCTCCCCCTAAGCTCGTGGCTCTCTGTTTTCCTCTCAGTCCTATGGTTTTTAATAATCTATTCTGTCTCAGTCATCCGACCGTCCATACCCTTAGTATCGGTGCTGCGCAAGCCAGAGATTTTGATGAACACCTGAAAACTTTACCCTTACTCGATCGAGCCGAGGAGATTTTACCGCCAATTATCGAGAGATTGCAAGGGGAAATGATCAACTGTTTAGGCGATAATTGGGTGAAAACTTGGTCTGTGGGTTTACCTAGCTGGGAAAATACCCCCAATCACATCAATATTCGTTCTATCCTCTGGTTACGCAATCTCGCTATCGCCTACGATATGATTGACTTTGCCAAGGCCAGATACAATCTCTTGGGGAATGGGGGTCACTGGTTCCCCGGTCAACAGGCAAAAGAGGTGGAAAAACTCGATTTAACTGCCTGTTTAGCCGCTAGTCCCCACGCTGATCAAATTCCCTATCTTCTCGCCGAAACTCATCGATTATTGTCGGGAGAGACCGTACAACGCTTAAGCAGTAGTTAGTTAAAATTCGATGCCGGGTTGCGCTTTCACTCCCTGTTGACGAAAGGGATGTTTAATTAACTTCATTTCCGTGACTAAATCCGCTATCTCGATTAATTCGGGTAAAGCTCCTCTACCAGTGAGAATAACGTGAGAATTAGCGGGTTTTCGGGCTAAACCAGCGATAACTTCCTGAATATCCAGATAACCGAATTTAAGGGCGATATTGATCTCATCGAGTAAAATTAATTGATATTGGGGATTTTCGAGAAAAGTGAGGGCTTTTTGCCATGCTTCTTCGGCTTTCTCTATATCTCTTTCTCTATCTTGGGTTTCCCAGGTGAAACCTTCCCCCATAGCATAAAACTCGATTTGTTCCCCCCAAACACTAAAAATCTTTTGTTCGGCAGGTTCCCAAGCACCTTTGATGAATTGTACCACCGCCACTTTGTAACCATGACCGAGGGAACGTAAAACCATACCGAGGGCTGCCGTGGTTTTTCCCTTGCCATCGCCGGTATTAACGATAATTAAACCTTTTTCAGCGATTTTTTCAGCTAAACGTTCCTCTTGGATGACCTTGCGGCGCTGCATTTTTTCTTTGTATTGTTCGGGAGTGAGTTGCATTCAAGTCTGTCCAGTCAAATCAAGATAATTGTAACTCAAGGGGTTATCGATCGCTGTTTGCAGATTTTAGCTGGCTAAATTGTCTGGGGGTTGATGCCTAATTCTCGTAATTTTGCCGCTAATCTTTCCTTAGCTTGTCGTTCTTGTTCTTTTTCTAAAAGAGCCTGTTCTTTTGCCTGTTGTTCCTGTTCTTTTTCTAAAAGAGCCTGTTCTTTTTCTAAAAGAGCCTGTTCTTTTCCCTGTCGTTCTTGTTCCTTTTCTAAAAGAGCCTGTTCTTTTCCCTGTCGTTCTTGTTCCTTTTCTAAAAGAGCCTGTTCCTTTGCTTGTCTTTGCTGTAATTCAGCTTCTTGGGGAGTGGGAACCAATTGACCATCGGCGGTAAAATAACGCAGTTTACGCTCAAATATGCCTAAATATAATCCTAACTGTTCACTCCATAGATAACCCCGGTCATTGGCAGAAATAGCTTGATATTGTCCCTCAAGTATCGTAAATCCTTGCAATTCTAAGGTATTAGGATCGAACCAAAAATAATTAGGAGTGCGAAAAGTATTTTGGTAGAGAATTTTCTTTTTAGTGCGGTCAATATTGGCCGTAGAATCGGAAAGAATCTCGACGATTACATTGGGATATTTTCCCTGTTCTCCCCAAACCACCCAACTTTTGCGGGGACGTTTTTCTGTATCTAAAACCACAAAAAAATCTGGACCACAGAAATCGCGCTTTTTCAGTTGTTCTTCGTTATAGTAGATAGTCAGATTACCGGAAGCGTAGTAATCGTTTTTCTCTTGCCATAACAATTCTAGACAACTGAGAAGAATTATGATCTGTTGCAGGTGTAAATCACTTTCCAAGGGTGGTTCATCACTCCATAAATCGGTGGGGGGACAGGTAACTTCTGGTAAAATGTCGAGAGTTGTCATAGTTTTTCCCCTGGCTGGGACATTGATCTAATTATAACAGCTATGAGCAATTATCAATTATGAATGTAGTAGGGTGCGCCCTTCCACGCGACGCTGCATTTTTTCTTTGTATTGTTCGGGAGTGAGTTGCATTCAAGTCTGTCCAGTCAAATCAAGATAATTGTAACTCCAGGGGTTATTGATCGCTGTTTGCAGATTTTAACTGGCTAAATTGTCTGGGGGTTGATGCCTAATTCTCGTAATTTTGCCGCTAATCTTTCCTTAGCTTGTCGTTCTTGTTCTTTTTCTAAAAGAGCCTGTTCTTTTTCTAAAAGAGCCTGTTCTTTTGCCTGTCGTTCCTGTTCCTTTTCTAAAAGAATCTGTTCCTTTGCTTGTCTTTGCTGTAATTCAGCTTCTTGGGGAGTGGGAACCAGTTGACCATCGACGGTAAAATAACGCAGTTTACGCTCAAAATTGTGCTTTTTTGCAGTTTTTCGCTCTTTCTATGATGACTGATTGTTGGTAAACCCTTTCTTGTTGGCTTTGATGTCTGGCTTACCTTGTTCTCCTTTGAGACGGTTGTTTTCGTCTTTTAACTGTTGATTTTCTGCTCGTAATTCTTTGACTTCTGCTTGTAGTTGCTCTATTAAGTTCAGTAATATTTCTACTGTCCGACGCATTGATTCGTCTGCAATCCCTTTTGGCTCGATGGTTTGCAGTATCTCTTCTCCTGATTTCTTGCTCGAATCTAGTTTTTGCGTCATGTGTCATATTCTATTATATTGCGTGTCCCTTGCTTACCTTTTTTTCTCTACTACCCCTACTTATTGAGCGGATACTGCGATTCATCTCCCGTTAACCGCCATGCGGTTTAACGGGAGTCCTCTCGCTCCATTGAGATAGACTAGATCCTACCGTCAACCTTTGATCAAGCTGTTGGGATACAATCCAGCAAGGACAAGAGAGCCTGTTTACAAAACCGATCAATCGCTTTAGGTGGTGTACTCGGCGTTAATTTTGACGTAATCGTAACTAAGATCGCAACCCCAGGCCGTACCCGTTCCCGAACCGTTACCGATACAGATAGACATTAAAACGGTATCTTCTCGTAAATAAGCCCCGCTTGCTGCCGCTTTCAGGTAATTACTGGCACTAGCTCGATCGAACGCCAGAGGTTGCCCATTTTCCATCATCACGAAGTCGCCTAACTTAATTTGCAGATCCTCTTGATGGAAGACTATCCCGGCCCGGCCCGCCGCCGCCGCAATTCGTCCCCAGTTAGGATCTCGACCGAAAACCGCCGATTTTACTAAGGAAGAACCGGCAATGGTGCGAGCAATCTGACGAGCGGACTGATCATCGGCCGTCCCCGAAACCCGCACTTCCATTAAACAGGTGGCCCCTTCCCCATCCCTGGCGATCGCTTTCGCCAAGTATTGACAAACTTCCGTTAACATGGCCTCTAACTTTTGGGCATCCCGGCCCATTTCTGTGATGGCTGTGGTGCGCGATTGACCGTTAGCCAAGGCGATCAGACTGTCATTGGTACTGGTGTCCCCATCCACCGTGATCTGATTAAAACTTTTATTGGCCGCCCGACTTAACATATTTTGCCAGAGAACCGTCGATACTGCGGCATCACAGGTGATAAAGGAGAGCATCGTCGCCATATTCGGGTGAATCATCCCCGATCCCTTGGCAATTCCCCCAATTGTGACCGGACGACCCTCGATAGTGGTTTGCAAGGCGATCGATTTGGGGACTAGATCCGTGGTCATAATCGCCCGGGCGGTGCTTTCGCCACCATTTTCCGACAATAAACCCGCTAAGGTCGGTAAAGCGGCGGTTAACGCATCCATGCGAATCCGTTGCCCGATGACTCCCGTAGAAGCCAGCAAAATTGCATCGGCGGGAATCCCTAAAACTTGGCTCAAGGCAGCGGCACTATCGAGGGCATCTTGCCACCCGGCTTCCCCCGTGGCGGCGTTTGCTTGGCCGGCATTACACAAAATCGCCCTGGCGCTGGCTTTAGTTTGTAGGCGTTGACGGCAATAATCGACGCAAGCGGCGCGCACTTGACTGGTGGTAAAAACTCCAGCGGCGATCGCTTCTGTTTCCGAGACAATGAGGGCTAAATCGGGCAAACCGGACGGTTTTAGCCCCGCGGCCATCCCTGCGGATTTAAATCCTTTTGGGGCGGTGATCCCCCCCTCTATTTCCTGCCAATCGGCCATTTTCTCCCGTCTCCCACTCAAATTCGACACTCGATTATAGCAATTGACATACTCCCACCGTCAAGCTACGCTGTGACGGGGGATTCTTGACCTATCACTATCGTAAATTCCGTGCTTCGACGAGACGGCTTAGATTCTCAATGTCTCCACTGAAAATCTTTCTTGCCGGACTCTCCCCCCCCCAACCCCCTAGGGCTGTTTCATTCTCCCATCAGAATATCAAAAGTAAAAGCGATCACTATCAGGTAAAATGATAAGTGACCAGCAACCTTTCAAATATATGTTGAGCTTAATAGAAAAACTGAAACAAGTCAAGGACTTTCGGAAAGATCAAGGAAAAAGACACCCTTTATGGATAGTATTAGTAGTAATAATACTAGGAACAATGC
>NZ_JADBUE010000293.1:0-2926 GCF_020245805.1 Microcystis sp. M179S2
CTAGGGCTGGCGGAAAAAGTTTTTCGGTGGTGGCAGGGTGTGGGGTGTGGGGTGGGGGGTGTGGGGTGTGGGGTGTGGGGTGTGGGGTGTGGGGTTTTATCGATTTTCAGGTGGTCAACTACCTAATTTTCAGGGAAAAAGTCCCGGAATTTTCCCCCCAATCACTCCAATGGTCGGCAATTTTTGAGAGAAAAAAAGTCTAAAAACCTTATCCAACAAGATTTTTAGATTTATTCAGCAAACCCTATCTAGGAATTTAGAGCCGTAAGTGTATAAGTTGATTTTGCTCACAACTACTAACGAGCAGAAGGAAGACAAAATGCCTAACTCTATCTTAAACCCATGAGGACACAACCCATGATCTCCCAATTCAAAAAAGATCCTAACACCACAACAGATGAAATTCTGGCAAAAGCTGCTGCCCACAATGATCTATTTTCTACCATAAGTGGCTCAATAGTTTCCATCGCGGGGGCAATCCTTCCTATGATCATCATGTTTTCTAATGCCCCAGAAAATGTGAAAATGGCTGCCCTTGCAGGTGGAGTGGTAACAGGAGGAGCAGGAGCCGTCATTGCTCGCCAGCAACCCCAATGCTTGCAACAAATAGCAAGCGAACGAATAAAACAACAATCTCAATCTTCTGACGAAGGACAATATTAACCTAGGACAATATTAACCCTGGAGGATTTTAATCATGGATATCAACCAAGAAGGACTAGATATCATCAAGCATTTTGAAGGATTCCGCGACAAAGCTTACATCTGCCCTGCTGGAGTTCTCACCATTGGCTATGGAACGACGGGCACTCGTGTAAGATCGGGAATGGTTATTGACAAGAAAACAGCAGAGCAGTGGTTGCTAGAAGATGTCAAGAAATTTGAAGATGGAGTAGAACGGCGGGTTAATGTGAAATTGGGGAGTAATCAGTTTAGTGCCTTAGTCTGCTTTGCTTACAACGTAGGGTTAGAAACAAATGGATTTGGCGGAAGCACTATGCTCCAAAAACTCAACAGTAGCAATTACACAGGGGCAGCCGCAGAGTTTGACAAATGGGTAAAAGGTGGCGGGAGGACTCTGCCAGGATTAGTGCGGCGGCGCAATTCAGAAAAAGCCTTGTTTCTGAAACCCGATGGAGCAATTATCAAAGAGGCGAATACCATCAAGCCCGTCCAAAGCAACCGCCTTCAGATTACTCAGCCTACCTACCTCAAAATCAAGACTTGCAGCCACGCTCAATTAGAGGAGAATAAAGAGAAAGTTGCTATGCCAGTAGGGTGTGAATTTCCTATTCTTACCTATGCCGAAGAGAAGGGACATATCAAGGTAACTTTTGGCGATCGAGATGGAGATATTAAGTTCGCCGGACGCAACACTTGGTATTTGTGGCACGAACATTTTAAGTTCGTCCAGGAATCATCTAACGGTAACGGGACGAACGGCACTACTCATAAGTCTGCTAAAGCTGAAACTTTGGCAGAGCAAGTAGCCCAGGCTTGTGAGAAAAGGAGATATCCCTTGCGGGAAGATGAGTGGAATTTGGTGGGAATTAGTGGGTTGTCTCCGAAAAGCAATCGCGTAGGCGCTTATGCCAAGGATACAACTCCAGACAAGTGGAACGATTCCATTGGGGTGATTGCCAAAGAAGATGGGGATTGGGAGTTTAAGTGCTTGTATTTGGGGACAACTGAGCCTGGAAAATCTTACACCTTCAACCCCATTAAAGGTACTAACGGTGTAGCCCGATTAGCTCTTGGATTTCATGAAGATTTGTGGCAATTCGGACTGCATAAAGGGTACGAGGCGCTGGTGCAAGCAGGTAAAGCACGGTTAGTGCGAGATACCAATAAAAATTTTCAGCGAGATGATAAGGAAACCTTGGAGCAAGGCAATGGAGTCAACCTGCATACTACCAAGACAACAGGGTGGAGCGGGAATGCCAGGAAAGACTCGATTGGACAGTGGAGTGCTGGGTGCAACGTGATTTTTGACCCCCAAGAGTTTAAAGAGTTGATGGCGCTCTTGAAGCGCTCTCCCCAGTACAAAATGAATCACGGTACCCGCTTCGATTATCGACTGCTATGGCATGAATGGTTGCAGTGAGATAAGCGGTTGCATCTTTAAATTTGAGACAGGGTTTCCTTTTTTGTACACTGCATTCTGCCCTGTTTTAACGAGAAATTTAAATGTCAACTAACTTATCCTTGGCGCGGTCAAAATTTGAAAATCTGCTAGTTCTAAATACTTCTGGAGGAATTATGGAATTATTGATTGTTCTGATAGTTGGTTCTGTTACTGGGCTGGGTGTCGGGTATGGATTATGTTTTTTCCTTCAACAAAAAAGTCTCAACAAAAAAGATGGCAAAATAAATCAAATAAGTGCCGCCTTTAAAAAGGAAAGATATTACAGTATTCAACTTGAAGAAATTCAAAAAATCAAGGAATACCGTGTATCTGAACTACAGAAAATCTTAGAATCTCGTTGGATGGCACTTGAAAAATTTGAGGAATTTCAGCTAAACAAACTTCAGAAACTGGAAGAATCTTATCGAGATCTAAGTTCTGATAAAATTGTAACAATTCAAGCATTAAATGGTGGCAGTAGAGAAGAATATTAAAGCCAACTTGACAATTCAATACTTCATTAGTCTTTTTCTGTTTACTGGGATGTCTTTAAGAAACAATCAAAACGCACACAAGAGAGGATGAATTATGGATCCAATTACTATTATTCTTACAGCATTGGCATCTGACGCAGCAAAACCTGTCCTTTCAGCCTTGGTAGAGCTGGACTTCCCCCATACAGAAATACTAAAAAATTAACAAAACCCTTACTGCAGGTCGCTTCTCAGAAAAAATTGAAAAGAGGCTACTGGGTACATTTTTCCCTTGAAAATGGCTGTACCGTTGACTGTATCTGGAGTA
>NZ_JADBUE010000294.1:0-7457 GCF_020245805.1 Microcystis sp. M179S2
CTTTCAGGAGTGCCATTATACCAGATATTTTCTCTCTGCTCGATTTATTTAATAAGCTCTGCTGATGAATGAAAAAAAAAAATAAACGGAGCTTATGACTATTCGCCTCTACAATCTAAGCATTATCCCTAACCAGGGCTAAATTTTCTGACATCCAAGCCTGATTAATGGTTTTGCTGTCTCTAGAGACATTTTTCTCCACTATTCGCCTACTTATCAACTTTATCTAACTCGAACTAAGTTTCGGGTCGATATTCCCTATCGACTCTGTACCATCTTTTTCACACGAGGTATATCATGGCTATCATCTACGGCAGGGGGCAGGAGGCCGTTTTTGTAACGGGGATTTATGCCCCGCTCCAAAAACTTTTCGCCTTAAGGCGAGGTTTTAAACCCAAATTTTCGATAAAAACGATTGCATGGTATGATAGAGGTTTTGGAACTATTGTTTTAGGTCAAGATCATGGCAAAACGAATGCAGGTTATCCTCAATCAAAAAGTCAGCAAATTAGGTGAAAATGGCGATGTGGTGGAAGTGGCACCCGGTTATGCGCGCAATTACCTTATCCCCCAAGGTGTGGCCGTTTTAGCCACCAAGGGCGCGATTAAACAGGCAGAATTTAGGAAAGAAAAAGAGCGTCAACGTCTCCTCGCTGAAAAACAAGAAGCGGAAACCAGAAAAACTGCGATCGAAAAACTCAGTCCCTACAGCATCCCTAAACAGGTGGGTGAAAACGAGGCCATTTTCGGTACTGTCACCAGTCAAGATGTGGCTACGGTTATTCTAGAAAATGCTAAATTAGAAATCGATCGCCGTGGTATTACCGTCCCCGATATCGGTCAATTGGGAGTCTATAAAGTACAAGTCAAACTCCATCCCGAAGTTAGTGCCGATATCGAAATTAAAGTAATCGCACAATAACAATTATCGGGGCATAGTTATCAGTAATCAGTGAAAATTTATCAGAGCGATTAACTAGCTGATGGCTGATAGCTAATAGCCATTCACATCTCAAAAACTATGACTCATCCCACGGATATAAAAACCCTAGCACGCTGGATGGCGGCGGATTTTAGTAATCAAGAACAAGCTTTTGCTAATCCGCCTTTTTTTGCCCATATTCGCGTGTGTATGCGCCCTTTGCCCGATGAATTAATGAAGGGAACCAGCTTATTTTTAGAGCAGGCCTACGATTTTATGCTCAATACTCCCTATCGTTTGCGAGTATTTAAATTATCGGTAGTCGATGATCATATTGAACTAGAAAACTTTAAAGTTAAAGAGGAAGCTAACTTTTTTGGTGCTTCTAGAGAACCCCAGCGTCTCAAAAATCTCACCTTAGACTTATTAGAACCGATGCTGGGTTGTGATATGAATGTCACTTGGACAGGTAACAGTTTTAAAGGGGTGGTGAAACCGGGTAAACAATGTTTAGTCTTTCGCAAAGATAGAATGACTTATTTAGATAATAGTTTTGAAATTAGTGAACGGGGATTAATTAGCGTTGATCGCGGTTTAGATCCCGAAACCGATCAATTAGTCTGGGGTTCGATCGCCGGTCCCTTTGAGTTTGTGCGTCGCACCAGTTTTGCTGAGGAAGTGTGAGAAAAATTATCGGTTTTTAGCTATGAAAATCGCCACATGGAATGTCAACTCGATTCGCAGCCGACAAGAGCAGGTAATTAATTGGTTACAACTCAATCCCGTTGAGGTTTTATGCTTGCAAGAAACCAAGGTGATCGATCGAGATTTTCCCAGAGAAGCTTTTGAATCTTTGGGTTATCATCTCTATATTTCTGGACAAAAAGCCTATAATGGTGTGGCGATTCTTAGCCAAAAACCCCTGGACGATATCACTGTGGGATTTAGTCCAATTATCGGCGAAAATTTAACAGGAGAACTAGACGAACAGAAACGGGTAATTACTGGAGTAATCGGCGATATTCGGATTATTAATCTCTACGTTCCTAATGGTTCTTCCCTAGATAGTGACAAGTATATTTATAAGCTTAAATGGTTAGAAACCCTTAGGAAATATCTAGATAAAATTATTAATTCTCAACCTGAAGAATTATGTATCTGTGGTGATTTTAATATTGCCTTAGAAGATAAAGATATTTATGATCCCAAAGGCAAAGAAAATCATATTATGTCTTCAGCTAAAGAAAGAGAAGCTTTAGAAAAGGTGTTAGAAATTGGGTTACAAGATGCCTTTAGAAAATTCACCTCGGCAGCGGGACATTATAGTTGGTGGGATTATCGCAGCGGTGGTTTTGCTCGTAACCGAGGTTGGCGAATCGATCATCTTTATTTAACTCCTCAGCTATACGAAAAAGCCGTTAATTGTCTGATCGATCGAGAACCCAGAAAACAAGAAAAACCTAGCGATCATACCCCTGTTATTCTGGAAATATCAAGCCAAAAATAGCTAAAGGATCAACCTAGACTTTGCACAGCCAGAATTTTGCTCTCTTAGCTTCCCTAACCGGGGACTTTCACCTTGAGGATTTATTCGGTAACGAGAAAATGCTATGATTCGGGTTGAATTTACCAAGTTTATTAAATTATGCGTTCTCCCCAATTAATTGTTCTATTGCTCGGTTTATCCCTTCTCCCCAGCATCTCCCCCGCTTTTGTCCATGCTAATCCCTCGATAGTGCCAGTGAAACAATCGAGTAATCGCGATTGGGGACAAAAAATCAGCGAAGCGGAAATTAAAGCAATGATTGAAGACATTCAAACCGCTATTAAAGATAAAAATATCGCCCTAATCCTCAAACACTATGCCCCGTTTATTTCCTCGCAATTGACCATTAAAACCGATGCTAGTACCGAAATTTTTGAGTTAGATGGCATCACGGAACATAAAATATTTTTAGAGGAATCCTACAAAAATATTAAAAGTATAGAGGTTCTTTCTGAGAATTGGGACGTGGATATTCTTGCTAATGACGAGATGGCGATGATCACTCGCAAGCGGGTAATCAATATTACCAACACCGAGGGTGATAACTATATAGTGGCATCGGAAGCGGTGGCTAAAGTCGCCCCCATCGACGGCAAATTGAGGATATTTTCCATTCAAGAAACCGCCGAAGTGGGACGCAGACCAAAAAAATAATCAACCTCTCCGGTTGGGACTAGACCAACCCGACTCCCGCCGTCTTCTTCCCTCGATAAAACCGTCATCATAGTCTCTAGAATTGCGCGGATTATCATAGCGGGCAAAGTTAAAACCGTCCTCTAGTCCGCGCTGAAATTCTTGCTCTGGTGGCACAAATCGATAACGTTGTCTATTATCCTGTACCGCCCGGTTGATTAACAAGGCCCCCGCTCCAATACCCACGGCCTCACCAAAGGTTAAAGACTTAGCATAATTGATGTTAATTGTCAAGAAAGTTGTTGTTAAAATTAAGGCTTTTCCCCAATGCTGACCCATAAAATCCTCCTTCAAAAAATCAAGTTGACAACGAAACCAGTACAGATACAGAGTTTCTCATAAAATCGACCACCGACTCCCCAAAACGAAAACCTTGTACCTCACCATGACGATAAATGCTATGAGCTAGATTTAGAAGAATGGGAGTGAAAGCGAATCCCCAAGAAGACATCGTAGAGGAAACTCCAGAAATTCTTACCTTGCAGTAAACCTAAAGACTGTTCACAATCTTTCGCATCTAAAAGCGGTTTAGTGGCATAGTATGCCGGTTGGTATTTGTACCAGGGAATCGACGGCCAAAGATGATGCACGAGATGATAATTCTGTCCTAAAATCAGCAGATTTAAGAGGGTACTGGGGTAAACTCGGGCATTTTTCCAACGATTACGCTCTTGGAAAGGACGATGGGGAAGATAATCGAAAAATAAACCGAGGGCAATTCCCACCACTAAAGCGGGAACAAACCAAAAATTCATCACATAGCTGATAAAACCGTATTGACAGGCGACGATGACTATGGTAGCAACAAAAAGACGACTGAGGAACCATTCCAGCAGTTCGTATTTCCGCCAGAGTTGCCGCTTAAAAAAGAAAATCTCGTGATAAAAAAATCTGGCCGCAATCATCCACAAAGGGCCACCAGTGGAGACAAAATGATCTGGATCATTTTCGGGATCGTTAACGTGAGCGTGGTGCTGTAAATGGACTCTAGTGAAGACCGGAAAGGCAAAACCGAGCATTAAAGCACTGCCATGACCTAAAATAGCATTAAATAGCCGATTACTATGGGCAGAATTATGAGAGGCATCGTGGATAACTGTCCCCGATAAATGTAAAGCGAGGACATTAGCACTAAAACAAATCCAGTCGGGCCAAGACCATAGCCAATAGCCACAGGTAGATAGGGTTATTAGGCTCAAGGCACTAAAAAACATGGTAACGTTTGGGTTGAAGCCCCCCGGTGCTTTTAAATACTCTTTGGGGACTGTCAGCAACATCTCGGCCGACTGCATTATGGGTGTTGCTCCTTATTGTGTTCGCTTTACTGGCGTAAATTATCATACTACGGCTTTTTCATAAAGTTTTGTAACATTATCTTAATTAATCTAAAGTTATGAAGAAAGTAAGCATTTGTTATATGGTCTTCCCCGATCAGTCCCTAAGGAAAAGCGAGGCTACAAGAGAAAATCACGGGCGCTTAACTCCAGTTTCGGACTTAAACGATTAAAAAATTCGGCTAGAGACTCGGCTTGAGGGAGAGCGATCGCCTGTTTCCCCGCTATCACCGATTCTACCCTATCCCGATCGCCGAAAATATCGACAAGACACTCCCTATCGATATCGAATTCATGCAGTAACGATTCTAACGTAGCGGTAGGATTTGTTCGGGCGATCGGATAATGTTTCCGCTCGTATTCTTCCACTAATAACACCAGTAAATCGAATAATAGTCCTTCGTCATTGCTTAACTCCCGTGACATCATCCCTTCAATTATGCTTAAAAATCGCTCGTATTCTTGCGAGTTATTAATCGGTTTCGGTTGATACTGCAAGAGTAAATCACCATAGGTTAATGGATTAGAAGTAGGGATCATTTTTCCAGTTCTCCTTATTGTATTCAGCGTGACTTAGAATATATTTAACGAAAATGGTTTGACGAGAATAATTGATGTCAGCGATTAAACGGTATTTGTTTCCCTTGATATTAAAAACTGTAAAATTTCCCACCGCCTCCGCTTTCGGGTAGCGACCTTGAACCTCTACTAAATTTTTCCAGTTAGCCTTACTAGCGAAGTTATACCAATCGCTAAGAGCGTCTTCTGCGTCCGAGTGGCGTTGCCAAAACTCTCGTAATTTGACTTTACTGATCACGTGCATTGATCGCTAGTTTTATTGTTCTCTTTAACCTAGATAAACATTGATCACTCTAATAATTATAGTGTATGTCAATTTGACCGATCGCCCCCCGCACCCCAGAAAAGCCCACCCCTTCGCGCATCTCTGGGAGATCGCCCTCAATCCCCAATCCAGTAATCAAGAGGTAGATAAAGCATAATAAATATAAATAACAAAAACCTTGACAAAATCGGGGGGGGCTAAAATTAGGGGGAATTTAGCTATACAATGTCTTCTATGCCACTCAAAAGTTCCTTTTGCTATTCCGTCGCCCTCGCCACGGTAGCCACCGCCACCCTCGCACCAGTTGCGAGCGCCGCAACTTTTAACGGGACTCAAACAAATTTCAAGCCCAAACAAAGCCTAAACCCGCTTTATAAGCGGCGAACACCTCCCTATTCTCCTTGAGCCAATTAAAGAAACGGAAAGACATCGCTGTGCGAAAAGCTTCTAAAGCTTCCACAAAAGTATTCAAAGGTTGGTTTGCCCATCGCCTTCTTAATCCCCCAGTTAATTTGTGCCACAGGATAAAAGTATAGGCACAAAATACCAAGATAAAATGACGAAATAGATTCTTGTAATCCCTCACTTGGTATTCTTTCCATCCCAACCACCCTTTAACTTCCCGATAGAAAACCTCAACCCAATTTCTTTGAGAATAGGTGGTAACAACCCACTCAGCCGTTACTTTTGACTCCTCAACATTGGTCATCAAGTAGTCAATATCAGTGGCTTCGGTTACGGAACTGGCATTCATGACGATAGCAAAATTCCCGGTTCCCTCTAGCTGGGATACCTTGGCACTGAAAGTAGCTACCCACACGGTCTTGGCTTTATTTAAGTTGAGTTTAACTTCGGTGAAATCTTCGGAAGATAACGTTTCTGCTAATTTGTCTAGTCTAATTTCTGACTCAATCCCCGCCTCCTGAGTGATGATTACATTTCGATTTTTAGCTACTCCTCCTAGATACTTCAGTTTTCTGTCTTCTAATCCCTTGCTCAAGGAACTATTGTTACCATAGGCTCCATCAATGAGGACTATTCCCGGTCGATAACCTCTCTCTAAACTTTTGTCAATTAACTCTCAGGCGATGTCCGGCTTTTTCTTGAATTCTGGGTCTTCTTTTCCTTTTTCTAGAGAAGCGGCATGGCGATATATTTCTAAGTCTAAAGGGAGGCTTTTTTTTCCGTCGTATAGATGGGTGGTAACTGTTACTATTCCGTTCTCGGTTTTGCCAATTTCTCCTATGTACTGTCCCCCTACTCCCTCGGTAAAATTTCCACTTTTACGATGTCCCGAATCATCCACAATCAGGGTAAAGCGGCGGCTGATTCGGCTTTGAGAGCATTGGTTCATCACCTCAAGGCGACGTTCATTGATTTTCCGGGCATCCCAGGGAGCATCAGTAGCAAAATGGTGTAAACGATTGTAAACTACTTCTACTTGGTTATCAGCCATTTGAGTCAGGTTTTTTCGTTCACTTTCTCCTAATAATCCTCCTAAGTAATCTCTAAAGCCTGTTTTTTGGGCTTTTGTTTTGAGCAGATCATCGAAGCGTTGACACCATTTGTCAAAGCATGGGGGCATGGCGGACGGGGTGTTCTCTCTCATGGGTCAGTCTCGACGTGAAACGCTGATCTGCCAAGCATTATACCCTCAGTTATCTTTTGTTATCGTTTGAGTCCCGCTAGATGCGATTGCGATTTTCTCCCTGTAGCGCAAGGGATAAGAAACAGGCAAGATAAGTAGTCGTGCAAAATTAATTTCCTAGTCGAGACAGGAGACAGGAGACTCCGAGACGGGATACAGGAGACTCCGAGACGGGAGACTCCGAGACGGGAGACTCCGAGACGGGATACAGCTATTAGGGATCGGATTTGAGTTTTCAGTTCACTGTTTACTGATCACAGCAGAAGTCTGACGGAGTAGTGGCTTAGATGTGTAATTAATTGTGCTTAGATACTTACCGCTCTTCTGGGACTTTCGGAAATCCCTGACCGAATCCAGATTCTGAAACCCTTGGTTGACAAGTGATCGCTAACTTTTTTTCTAATAAAAACTCAAATTTCGGGTTTCTGTTAGTTAGCGATCGCTTGAAGGCTTACCCCATAAGAGAGCTA
>NZ_JADBUE010000295.1:0-12954 GCF_020245805.1 Microcystis sp. M179S2
CAATCCGTCGTAACGCACCACCTATGATCAACTAG
This sequence comes from Microcystis sp. M179S2, assembly GCF_020245805.1. NCBI lineage: Bacteria > Bacillati > Cyanobacteriota > Cyanophyceae > Chroococcales > Microcystaceae > Microcystis > Microcystis sp. M179S2. The sequence continues at coordinate 36 of NZ_JADBUE010000295.1, forward strand.
GTAGGGTTTGCGGCAAAAAGTAAAAAGTAGGGTGCGTTAGACGGCAAAAATTGCTGCTTTGACTTGAAGGTAACAATCCGTCGTAACGCACCACCTATGATCAACTAGGTAGGGTTTGCGGCAAAAAGTAAAAAGTAGGGTGCGTTAGACGGCAAAAATTGCTGCTTTGACTTGAAGGTGACAATCCGTCGTAACGCACCACCTATAGCTGACTCTCAAAGCTACTTTTGGCTGATTGACGCAGCAAATATCTAGAGTGGACCCCCCATCTAATTCCTCGTCGGTAAACCATCTTTACACTTAGCTAACCACTCCAATAAACTATCTAACTGCTGTGGTGGTTTTACCAATCCTAAACCCCTAACCGTCACCTGTTTGGGACTATAAACAAAGCGTGATTGTATATGTTGGGGTAGGTGTTCTTGTAATAATTTCCACGCTGGCTCTTCCATAGGAGTTTCTAGGATAATATGCTGTTTTCCATCGGGTTTAATTCGCGAAAAACCGAGGGATTTAGCCAGATGTTTTAACTCGATTACCTTAAATAATTGTGCCACTGGGGAAGGAATTGCTCCGTATCTATCGACTAAATCGGCGGCAATTTGTCCTAAATTTTTCTGAGAATTGGCAGTAGCGATCGCCCGATAGACATCCATTTTCTGTTCCGGATCGGATATATAATCGTTAGGAATAAATGCCGTCAATTTCAGATCGATTTGGGTATCCTCCACTTGGGGAATTTCTTGACCTTGAATTTCCCGCAAAGCTTCCTGTAACATTTCCATATATAGATCAAAACCGATCGCTTCCATTTGTCCCGATTGTTCCGCACCTAATAAGTTACCCGCACCGCGAATTTCCAGATCCCTAGTCGCTAATTGATACCCCGATCCTAACTGGGTAAATTCTTGAATTGCCTTTAATCTTTCCCGTGCGGTTTCTGTTAGTTCTGCCTTGGCTGGATACAGTAACCAAGCGTGCGCTTGTACTCCCGATCGCCCCACCCGTCCCCGCAGTTGATAGAGTTGCGCTAAACCGAATTTTTGGGCATCTTCAATGATAATCGTGTTAACTCTGGGAATATCTAACCCCGACTCTACAATAGTCGTACAGACTAAGATATCCGCTTCCCCATTATTAAAAGCTAACATGGTGGTCTCTAATTCAGCCTCATCCATACGACCGTGACCAATGGAAATTCTAGCACCCGGAATCATCCCTTGAATGGCTGCCGCTTTTTCTTCAATTCCCTCGATTCTGGGTACTACATAAAAAATCTGTCCCCCCCGATCCAATTCATTGCGAATTGCCGTTCTAATCACATCAGAATTATAACTAGAAAGGTGGGTTTGAATGGGACGACGAGAGGGGGGAGGTGTGGTAATTAAACTCATTTCTCGCACCCCAGAAAGGGACATATAAAGAGTCCGGGGAATCGGTGTCGCACTCAAAGTTAATACATCAATATTACTCTTAAAAGCCTTAATTTTCTCCTTTTGATTAACCCCAAAACGCTGTTCTTCATCAATTACCAATAACCCTAAATCTTTAAACTCCACCGCTTTACTCAATAACAACTGCGTCCCCACCACTATATCCAATTCCCCCGTTTTCAAGCGCTGGACGATATCTTTTTTCTCGGAATTGGTGCGAAAACGATTTAATAAACCCACATTAATGGGATAGGGAGCAAAACGTTCCTTCAGGGTGTGATAATGTTGTTGGGTTAAAATCGTTGTTGGTGCTAATAAAGCCACCTGTTTATGACCCGTGGTGACAGCTTTAAAAATAGCACGAATGGCCACTTCTGTCTTGCCAAAACCCACATCCCCACAGACTAATCGATCCATCGGGCGATCGCTTTCTAAATCCCGTTTCACATCCTGTATCGCTTTCAGTTGATCAGCAGTGGGTTGGTAGGGAAAAGAATCCTCTAACTCCCGCTGCCAGGGATTATCCATAGGATAGGCAAAACCCGATTTTTGGGCGCGTTGGGCGTAAATATTGATTAAATCAACCGCTAACTTCTTAACCGACTTCCTAACGCGGGCTTTCGTCGCTTCCCACGCTTTGCCAGAGATTTTATGCAATTCGGGCGCTTGACTACCTGTATGACGATAACGGGAGAGATTATCAACAGAATCGGCAGGAACCCGCAATAATCCATCAGCATACTTAATAACTAGATAATCTCGACCTTGCACTACTCCGCCAATTGTGCTTTCCTGCTTTTCTAGTTTGATAAACTGTCCGATGCCATGGTGTTTATGTACTACAAAGTCGAGGGGACGGAGTTTATTCACATCCACCTGTACCGAGGCTGCTTGCCGACGTTTGCGGACGTAACCGGCAGTATTTAAAAGATGTTGTCCGAAGAACTCTCGATCGCTAACGACGACTATGCGATAGGTGGGGAGGATAAAACCTTCTAATTCAGCTAATCCTGAGTATTTTAGGGCTGTAGCGGTGTTTTGAATTATTAAGCGCTCGATCGCCCCAAAATCGAGGGGATTGGGGATAAATTGGGCCGGGCAGTCGTGTTCCTGTAATAACGAGACTGTGCGGGAGGGTTGGGCAGATATTAACCATGTAGCATACTTATTTACTTTAATACCGCTATAAATCTCTCTTTTTCCCCGTAAAATTTCCGCTAGTTTGGCGAATTGTCCCGGATTGGTGGGAATCGGACGACTGGAGAGATTAAGACTATTTTCGGAGAGGTGATCGTCTATTTCTGAGAGGTAGAGATGGGGAAATTTAACCGATATTTGCAGAGATTCGCCAAAAGAACGGTGAATTTGCGGTAAAGCTGGTTCTATCTCTTGCCAGCGTTCCCCAATATATTCTATCCAGCGATCGCTTCTAGCTTGACAGCTTTCCAGTTCATCAAAGGCAATAAGGGTATTTTCGGGGAGATAATCCAATAAAGAGGCAGGTTGAGGGAAGGACAAGCCTAAAAATCGCTCAATTCCCTCTGGATAAATGCCATTAGCCAATTTTTCTCGATCTTCAGCCCCCAGATAATCGGCCACTGTGGGGGGAAGAGAAGGGGCAATGATCGCCGCAAAGCTAGTGGGAGTAAGAAGTAGATTGGGGATAGAATCGAGGGATCTTTGGGTGGCAGGGTCAAATTCTCGCAATTTTTCCAATTCATCGCCGAAAAATTCTAACCTGACCGGTAATTCTGCCGAAACTGGGAAAATATCAACGATATCGCCGCGACGACTCCATTGCCCTTCGGTTTCTACCAGTGGAACCCGTTCATATCCTAATCTAGCTAGGGTTAGATCGAGGTTTTTGGCTTCTATAACCCTTCCTACCGCAAAATTATCGCTATATTGCTCGAAAACCTCTCTAGGGGGTAAATGGGGCTGTAGGGCCTTTTCGGTGGTAACGATCGCAATTCCGGCCTCTTGATGACTGATTGCCGATAATACCTGCATCTGTCCCCAAATCATCTCGGATTCCCGATTAAATGTCTCGTAGGGGCAAGCTTCCGAGGTGGGATAAAAGAAAACACCTTTCCACGTCATTGCTTCTAATTGTGCCGCCCAACGTGCCGCTTCTTCTAGATTGGCACAGATAATTACCAGATTTTTTCCTTGACAACGGGCAAAAGCTGTGCTTATTAATCCTTTCGGTAAGCGGGCAAGGCCAGTTAGGGTTAAATTGCCGTTTTTCTCCAGTTTTTGGATAAGTTCGGCAGTTAAAGGCGATTTTTCAATGTTGCGAATAACGGAGGCAAAAGTCATTTTTTCGTGATCGGCGCTCGGTTTTTAGTTAAGCTCTACTGAATTTATACTGCCTCTTGGGATTTTTAGTACAAATGCTCGGGCTTCCTCTCCCTGCTCCGGCACAGTCTTAGCAAGTATCAGTTGTCAGTTCACCCACTACTTTTTGGGGTTAATTTTTTTGGGCTTTATTTGACTTGACCAGAGGGGGGTCGCAGGCGCACGGATTTTCCATTATGTAAGAAATTATCTGTCAAGTCGTGGGGTTTTGTCAAGCTTTTTGGGAAAAAAAATTAACCGATAGTCAAGGGGAGAAAATTGTCGGCAGAGTTAAGCTCTACTGAATTTAAACTGCCTCTTGGGATTTTTAGTACAAATGCTCAGGCTTCCTCTCCCAACTCCGGCACTCCGGTGCAGTCTTAGCAAGTATCAGTTGTCAGTTCACCCACTACTTTTTGGGGTTAATTCTTTTGGGCTTTATTTGACTTGACCAGAGGGGGGTCGCAGGCGCACGGATTTTCCATTATCTATATAATATCATGTCAAGCCCTAGTTAGCAAGAGAAAATTTTTTAATTGGGAGCGAAAGATCGAAGGACGAAAAATCAGTACATCTATACCGAAATATTTTCAGAATGATAACGATTCTCACCGACTGTGATAAGATCAGAATCATAATCAGACTCAGTTAATCCGATGGGTAAAAATTTCCAGTTAACAGCGATCGCTTTAACGCTGACTATAGCCAGCTTAACAGCTTGTAGTGGTCCTTCGGTCAAGGAAGAGGAAACAAAGACACCCTTACAGGTGACAGTGAGTATCGTACCGCAGGAATATTTCGTCAAAAGCATCGGCGGTGATAGAGTCAGTGTTAATGCCATGATTCAACCTGGGACAGATCCCCACACCTATGAACCAAAACCCGAACAATTAAAAACCACAGCCCAATCGCAAGCCTACTTTAAAATCGGTGTATCCTTAGAAGATGCCTGGAAAGATCGCTTAAACAGTGTTAACCAACAGATGTTAATCGTCGATACCAGTCAAGGAGTAGATAAAATCCCTTTGACAGCAGAACATGATCACGATCATGATCACGCTAAGGAAGAAAAACATCAAGCTGGAAAAAACACCCTAGATCCCCATATTTGGTTATCACCAAAACGAGTCAAAGCACAAGCAAAGACTATTTATCAAACCCTAGCACAACTCGATCCCGGTCAGGAAGCTATCTATCGGGCTAACTTGGAAAAATTCAGTCAGGAATTAGACGCATTAGATCAAGAAATTCGGCAAAACTTGGCAGGGATTAAAAACAAAAAGTTTATGGTGTTTCATCCCGAATGGGGCTATTTTGCCCAAGATTACGGTTTAGAGATGATTGCGATCCAAATCGAAGGCAATGAACCCAGTGCTGCCCAGTTAAGTCAACTAATCAAACAGGCAAAAAAAGAGAATATTAAAGTTATTTTTGCTCAACCAGAATTTAGCCAGAAAAGTGCCGAAACTATTGCTAGGGAAATTGGGGGACAGGTAATCCTTATCAGTGCCTTTGCTCAAAATTGGAGTGAAAACCTGCGACAAGTTTCCCAAAAAATGGCCACAGTTTTAAATCAGTAATTGTTTGTATATGTAGCTAGACACAATTAATTGCACATATCTAACTACCTCTTGCCTATTGCCTATTGCCTTTTGCCTATCCCAACCAAGAAGTTAATTTTGCCCTATTGTATATGTCAACGATCATTACCATTAGTAATCTCTGGGCCGGCTACGAACAGGAACCCATCCTCGAAGATATTAATTTAACCATTGAAGAATTGGATTTTCTGGGAATTATCGGCCCGAATGGAGGAGGAAAAACTACCCTTCTCAAGGTTTTACTGGGATTAATTAAACCTTGGCGGGGAGAAGTCAGTATTTTGGGGCAAAGTGTCCAAAAAGGTCGGGAATTAGTCGGTTATGTGCCTCAGTTTGTCGAATGCGATCGCTCATTTCCCATTACTGTGGGTGAGGTAGTGAAAATGGGGAGATTGAGCAGCAAAAAACTCTGGCAAGGCTATAGTAAAAAAGATGAGGTAAGGGTAGATAAAGCTTTAGATAGTGTGGGAATGTTAGCGTTGAAAAAAAGGTCGATTGCCGAACTTTCGGGAGGACAGCGCCAACGGGTTTATATCGCTCGCGCTTTAGCGGTAGAACCCCGTCTCTTGATTTTAGATGAACCCACTGCCAGTGTCGATCCCCAAATGCGTGCTAGTATTTTTTCCCTGTTGCAAGAATTGAATGAGTGGATGACCATTTTAATTATTTCCCATGATCTGGGAACCCTATCTACCTATGTTAAATCGATCGGTTGTCTCAATCGTCGTCTCTATTATCACGGCCAAAAATCTCTCACTACCGCTATGTTAGAACAAGTGTATTGTTAAAAGTTTTCTCCCTTTCTACTGTCAAAACCCTTGACAAATCCCCGCACTTGACAGATACTTATATATAGAATGGAAATCCGTGCCTGCCTGCGAACCTTCTTTTTTCAGGTTAGATAAGCGTCAAGAAAATAAAAACCTAATACCTGACCAGCGCTAAAGACTTATACGAACAAGACTATCTTGCTTGGTTAGAAGAAACGGCCAAACAACTGCGACAAAGACAGACAGATGTATTGGATTGGGGAACCAACAGAGACAAAAATTATTATTATTAGTTGTAAATTTCATTATGACTAGGCTCAATGTAATCGCTGTTATTTTGTTGATTAAACTTTAAAATTGTCATTGCTTGGGATAGGAACGCCAAGGGCGATCGCTTACAATAGGGGGAAAACTTTTAGAAAGCAACCTTTATTACTATTCTTACTCATGCCCACTCTATCAAGCTTCTATGGAATAAAAATCACCATGAACTATAACGATCACAATCCGCCTCATATCCATGCCGAGTATCAAGATTATGAAGCAGTTATAATGATTCACACAGGTGAAGTTTGTGGTCAAATGCCCAAAAGAGGACTAAATCTAATATGGGAGTGGCTTGATCTACACCAATCTGAACTATTGGAGAACTGGGAAAATGCGCGTCAAAGAAAACCTCTTAACAGAATCGATCCCCTTCCCTAAAAAGGAGCTATTTCTTCATGTTATCTGTGTGGAATATCTGGATAAGTATCAATTAAAGCTAACCTTTAATAATGGAATAGAAGGGATTGTAGATTTAGAACAAGAATTGTATGGAGAAATCTTTGAACCCTTAAAAGATAAAAGTTTATTTCAAAAAGTATATGTAAATAGTCGGACAATAGAATGGCCAAACGGAGCAGACTTTGCCCCTGAATTTTTATTTGAAATTGCTCTCGACAAGCAACCGGTTAGTATGGTCGGTGATCCTGTAGGGTACGCTAATGAAATGTAACGTACCAAATTGTTTTCTTAACAATAATTATCTGATTTGCGATTATTTTGGACTTTAGTGCGATCAGGTTTTCTTCTCATGGTGTGATCGCTTTTTGATCAGGAGATGCGATCGCTAATTGCCCTCTTGACTTAAAAAATAGTTACTTAACGCGCTTTTTTGCTTTTAATCATGACGAATTTGTAATTATTCTACGTTACGCTAACACATCCTCGCGTGCTACTATTCTGGTCAGTGATTCTTTACAGTCACCAGACGCGATCGATGATTCAGACGGATCAACAGTTTCCTAGTGTCGGTAGTCAGACTAAGGGACTTTTGGTTAATGCGGATGGCTCTGTGGATCTCTATTTCGGGCCGAAACCGCTTGCGGGTAAGGAAAATAATTGGGTGCAGACAAATCCAGGCACGGGTTGGAATAGGATTCTTCGGCTTTATGGCCCGCTTGAGCCTTGGTTTGATAAGACTTGGCGACCAGGGGAAATCGAGTTATTGAAGTAGTCCTATCCAGAATATGGCTGGATCGCCGATCTGTTGCTTGGGTTGAGGTGATATGATGCGACATTACCTTATTTCTCGCTAATAAAATCGGCGATCGCACTTCATCAGAGAAAGTGATCGCAGTAACTTGACAATAAGGTTATCATTTCCTATAATTAGATTGCATTTCTTAACCTTAAGCGATGAGAGTTGCGATCGCACTAAATTACACCAAAAAAATAATCCAAAAATGCAAAAAAGTAAAGACATTTTCAAATCAAATAATGATCTGATAGGTAATCAACCTATTATTTATTTAATGAAGATATTAATTTGGGGAATTTGCTTGTTTTCAGGCATATTTCTCTTTTTTTGCCACGATTTAAGATTACAAATTTTTGGGGCTTTTTTTGCATCAATTATGATGGCTCATGGTATAGAATTACAACATCAAGCACTCCATGAAAATGGTTTCAATAATCGTCTTTTAAATAGAGTAGTTGGGTTTTTTCTTGGGCTACCTCTTTTAATTTCGTATTCACATTATAAGGATCGTCATATTCATCATCATCAATATGTAGGAACAGATCAAGATTCCGAGTTTTTTCAATACTCAAAAGAAAATGATAATTTAGGTAAATTTATATATAATTTGTTTATGATTCCTCACTGGATTCGGGTATCTGCTTATATTTTTTCGGCTTTTACAAATCAATCATTTGGCGAAGTTTATAACAAAAAAAATGAAAATGCAATTAGAAATGACTATTTAATTTTTGGACTATTTTTACTAACCAGTTTATTAGCTATTGTTTTATTAAATAAAATAGAACTATCGCGTATTTTTTTATTGTTTTTTTGTGCAGCACCTATTCATACATTAATTGAGTTACCGGAACATTTAGGTTGTGAAAAAGATACTGACATTTTCAAAAATACCAGATCTATTAAGTCAAATTGGTTGATGACTTGGTTAACAAACGGAAATAATTATCATGTAGAACATCATTTAATTCCTTCAATTACACCAGAAAGGTTACATATTTTGCATGAACGAATTAATGATCAGATATTATTTAAAAATAATTCTTATACGGAATTTATAGCAAAATTAATGACAAGTCAAAATTGAAAAAATTTTTATTAATAAATTAGGCTCTTCGGTTGGTGTTATGCAATGGACGGGGATTATAAGGGATGGAACCCTTATAGAGAAAGGCATTTAGCGATTTTTGTCAATTGTTTTTTATCTAGAGCGAACTAATCAATTAAGTCTCTTGCCAGATAAGGATTTAGTCGATTTATGCCCCCCTATCGAACCATAACAAGTAACGAAGAGCCATAAATTACAAGATGATTTGTTTATGAATGGACTGTTATATGGTTTCTTACTTGGATTTTCCTTAATTTTTGCTATTGGACCTCAAAATATTTTTGTATTGAAACAAGGATTAAAAGGAGAGCATATTTTTTGGGTTTGTCTAATTTGTTCACTATCTGATGCTTTGTTGATAGCGATTGGCGTATCTGGATTTTATGTTTTTATTGAAAAATTCCCTTGGATATCAATTATTGCCAGATATGGAGGAGCAGCTTTTTTATTTTTTTATGGATTTACCAATTTGCAATCTTCATTGAAAACAAATCATAGAGTTGAATTTGATGATGTAAAATCGAAATCTTTTAAGAAAGTTATGTTAACTTGTCTTGGTTTTACATGGCTTAACCCTCATGTTTACTTAGACACAATATTTCTGATTGGTTCAGTTTCATCAAAATATAGAAACGAAGCACTTTATTTTTGGTTCGGTACATCTATTGCTTCTTTCGTTTTTTTCTACTCTCTTGGCTATGGTGCGCAGTTACTTAAGCCTCTTTTTTCTAATCCATTGACATGGAAAATAACGGAATTTGTGATTGGAATTATAATGTTAATTATTGGTTTTTCTTTATTAAAATCTTATGAGATTTAATTTTTGAATTTTGGCATTAAAACTTATGATTGTAGTGCGATCGCCGATCTTGTGGTGCGATCGTTTTTTGATGATGGGGAGGGGCGATTGCTTTTTGGGGAGGAGAGGCGATCATTTTTGGGTGATGTGGGAATGGCGATCACATATCGTATTTTTCTATTATCATAGTGCGATCGCCGATCTTGTAGGTTGGGTTGACGAAAGGAAACCCAACATTTCTACACAGAAAATATCCCCTTTCCAAAACGAATTAACACCATTATCTTTTAATTTGTTGGGTTGCGTTCCTTAACCCAACCCACCGAATTTTTGAAAAATTTTAGTTGATCTTGTCGGTTGATACGACGAAACCCAACCTACATTTTATTCCATACCAATATCACTATCAAAGATCAGCCTTTCTGAAGCCCCCCACATCTGATCATAAATTCCTTCTTCAACATAACGATGAAAACTGGAGTGTTGCCAATCTTTCGGAGCATTTACTAATCCATGATGCACGGGATTGTAATGGATGTATTCGAGATGATTAACAAAATCTCGATCATCTCGAACTTGATGCTCCCAAAAGCGACGTTGCCAAATAGCCTTTTCTCCTTTATGTTGTCGAGATGTTGAAATTTTACCCTGATATTGAGAATGACATTGACGGCTAAAATAACTTTTAATTAATCGCCAACGAGTTGAAAAATCTGCATCTGTTTCAGGCAATGTCCAAAGAGCATGAATGTGATCTGGTAAAATGACAATAGCATCAATCTTAAAATGATGTTGTCGCATAACATATTTAAAAGCATTTCGTAGTAAATCCACATTTTCAGGTTCACACAAAATTTTGTGACGATTGTATGTCACAACTGTAAAAAAATAAGTAGCTCCAGGTGTTTTTGCTCTACGGTATTGCATCAAGTTAGAATAACATTTATTGGATTGGTGTTTACGCAACTGGCGTTGGGTTTCGTGCCTCAACCCAACCTACCAAACTTTAAGACCGCAATTCCTTTGGCGTTTGAAAGTGCGAGCGCTGTCATCTTGTGGATTAAACTTTAAAACTGCCATTGCTTGGGATAGGAACGCAAAGGGCGATCGCTTTTTGGGGAGGAGAAGGGGCGATCGCTGTTGGGAGGAGCAATTTTTGGGGAATAGCGATCGCTTTTTGAGAATGAGGAGGGGCGATCGCTTTTTAGGGAGGAGAAGGAGCGATCGCCTGCCCTGAGATTAATCTCTCAACAAAGCTCGAAAACCAGCTTGCTGAAAATGAATATCCGTTGTTAATGCTTCCGTTATTCTACGCTCTTCCATTACAATAAAAGAAATACAGTCAACAATTCCCCAATTTTTATCGTTTCTTTGACAATATAGTTGAAAAGCTTTTTGATAAAGAATTTCCGATAAGGGAATAACTGTAACTGTTCTGTCCTTTTCTAATGAGGACAATAATTTAATTGACTTAGAGCGATATTTTTGTTTAGATAAAGCATTGCCAATCTCTAAAATAATGGCTCTGGTTGTAACTAAAGGTGTTTTTGAAGTTTTTAATTGTTGGGCAATGGCAAGTGCTTTATGATGATAATCGTCCGTAGATGAAGATAAAGCGGTCGCATAACTTGTATCGAGAAATTTCTCAGGGTTCATGCTCTTTTTCTTCGCCATATAAATATTTATCTAGATTTTCTGACCAATCAGAGGGTCCGTCTAGTTGTAATGATTCTGCTGTCTCTAAAAAAGAAGTGAGTTCATTATTTTCATCCGATAAGTTATCAACAATAATGCGGACACGAGTATTAGCCTTCAATCTAACGGGTTGCTCTGGATGAAAGACCTTTCCGTCAAATAATGCGTTAATAGAATTAAGCATGATCTGTTGGTGAAATGATTTTTACTTGAAATATCTATATTATAAATGTAACACACCAAATTGATTGTTATTCGCTGTCATCTTGTTGGTTAAACTTTAAAGCTGCCGCTTGGGATAGGAACGCAAAGGGCGATCGCTTTTTGATGAGGAGGAGAAGCGATCTTGTAGGTGGCTCTTCGGGACTTGGTATGGTTCGATAGGGGCGCATAAATCGACTCAATCCTTATCTGGCAAGAGATTTAATTGATTAGTTCGCTCTAGATAAAAAACAATTGACAAAAATTGCGGCAATGTCTGTCTCTATAAAGGTTTCATTCCTTATAACCCCGTCCATTGCATAAGACAAACCGAAGAACCCGAAATCCTCGTGAACTTTATTTTAAGTCACCATGCCGAAGAAAAAATTATTCAACGCCAAATCTCTTTAAAAATATTGCAGGACATCCTCAATAATCCTGAGCAAATTTTAGAAGAAGATGGACTCAAAGTTTATCAAGGTACGTTTGTCGCCATTAACAATAAAACTTATCTTCTGAGAATTTACATTAATGACTTAGTTGAGCCTCAAAAAATTGTTACACTATATGTTACCAGTAAACTTAGAAAATATAGGCAGCTATCAAATGAAAGCTAAATATGATGCTGAAGTTGACGTTTTAACAATTACCTGGCATGACACACCCGTAGAAGAAAGTGAGGCAATCAGTCCGGGGGTTATTCTTGACTATGATCAAGCAGGTAATGTAATCGGGATTGAAATTCTTAATGCTTCTCGAAAAATCGAGAATTTTTCTCCGAATGTGCAGGTAGCTATTTCTTCTCGATAAAGGTGATCGCTGATCCTGTAGTGCGATCGCTGATCTTGTAAGTTGGGTTGAGGTGACGAAACCCAACATTGCTTTTATTTCTTACCTGAATTTTTTGGGTTTCACTTCTACATTTTATTCCATACCAATATCACTATCAAAGATCAGCTTTTCTGAAACTCCTCACATCTGATCATAAATTCCTTCTTCAACCTAACGGTGAAAACTGGAATATTGCCAATCTTTCGGAGCGTTTACTAATCCATGATGCACGGTATTCGAGATGATTAACAAAATCTCAATAAAAAACCCTTGACAAATCCCCGCACTTGACAGATACTTATATATAGAATGGGAATCCGTGCCTGCCTGCGAACCCTCTTTTTTTAGGTCAAATAAGCGTCAAGAAAATAAAAACCTAATACCTGACCAGTGCTAAAGAGGATAGGTTATGACAACTAAAGACTTATACGAACAAGACTATCTTGCTTGGTTAGAAGAAACGGCCAAACAACTGCGACAAAGACAGACAGATGTATTAGATTGGGAACATCTCGAAGAAGAAATCGAAGCATTGGGGAATGAACAGAGACATAAAGTAGATAGTTATCTCCTAAAATTACTCATTCATCTGCTTCTTTACCAATACTGGCCGGAGGAAAGA
>NZ_JADBUE010000296.1:0-16223 GCF_020245805.1 Microcystis sp. M179S2
TTCACGGGGAGATTTAATCAAAGCCCCTCGATTTTTGTTGAAAGTACAGAGTAAGCTTAAATTGCTACAAAGACGCTTGAAACATCAAGTCAAAGGCTCGAACAATTGGTTAAAACTCCAAGAGAAGATAGCAAGATTACATGAAAAAGTGTCTAATACTCGTAGAGATTGGCATTTTAAGTTAGCTCATTACCTTTGCGATTTTGCTGATAATATCTTTGTTGAAGATATTAACTTCGTTTCCTGGTCTAGAGGGATCGTTAGAAAACAATCTCTGGATTCGGGTATCGGTAGTTTTATTAACGAGATACTACCGTTTGTTGTTTGGAAACGGGGAAAATATTATCTTAAAGTCGATAAAAACGGAACTTCGCAAGAGTGTCCGAATTGTGGCGCGATTACCGGTAAAAAAGCCTTATCGGAAAGAGTTCACCGGTGTGATTCTTGCGGCCACATTGAACCGAGAGATACGGCATCAGCGAAGGTAATTGAGAACCGAGGAAAAAATGCGGTCGGACTGACCGTGTTAGAAAACGCTCGCGGAGGCGATTTGACGGGGATCGGCCAGGTTAAACCAGGTCGATCTAGTTAAAAGCCTAAGAACCGAGAATCCCCCGCTACACCGCGCGAGCGGTTAGCGGGGGAGAGTCAATAACCTTTTTCTCTGATCCAGAGGACTTCTGGGTTCGCAAAGGGACAAAAAAGTGTGGAGAATCCTCCCATAATCGCTACAATTTTTCTAGAGGCTAAGTATTGCCCTCATTTAAGTTCTTTTGTACTCATTAAAAACCATGAAAATTCTTCACGGTACTTGGATTCCCCAATCAACGGATGAATTTATTCAGAAGGGTAGCTTTTATCTTTGGGGAGAAACTAGCACCCCGAAAAAGAGTCGCACCACTGCTGATAATTATCATCCTTTTCAGTTAAGCAAAGAAGAATTAACTAGCTTTCTCACTGGAGAGTTAGGAATAGTTCAATCGAATTATAATCCTCTTAGTCGGCAATTTGTCCCCCGCTACTTTCTTTTACCTAGTCACGAGAATCAACCTTTACCCTCCTTAGAATTACTGCGTTATCTAGAAAAAGAACCCCCAGAAAATAGCCAATGGCAATCTTGGCAAATTGATTGTTATCCCCTTAATCCTGTACTTAAACTGCTCAATGATCTGCACTTTATCTGTCTTTACAACTCCTCAGAGATTCAGTTAGGTGCAGATCTACTTTTTTGGTATCACTACAGTCAAGCTTTTAAAGAAATAATTATCAAAGATAACTATATTCCTGCCTTTAAATATCGAGAATTAGCCACAAATAACCAGAAAACCGCTAACTTTGCCATCTACCCTCTTTGGGAAATTATATCAGCAACCTACGAAACCAATCTCGATCACTATCTCGAATATCTTCCCCGCATTTGTCTTGCTGGTGCTGAAAATCCCCATGCTTCGCCACAATTATACGATCCCAAAACCCTACTCCGGCACTTCTCCGAATGTCTCCTCAATGAAATTGTCACTAATACGGCAATTCCTGCCAGTTTTGATAAAAAAATTAGCGAGACAATTATAGGTGATTGCTTCTCTGTGACTAAGGCTGCTGGATTTCTGCAAACCGCTGCCGCTTTAGAAAAATATCAACAGTGGCAAACTTGGAGACAGCAATTACTAGGAGACCAAAATATATCTAGTTTTAGCCTTGGTTTTAAACTAACGGAGGCCCCAGAAAATAATATTGAACAGTGGCAAGTTACTTTTATCCTCATCTCTAAACAAGACCCCTCCCTGCGATTAGAATTAGACGAATATTGGTATGCAGTACCTGAAACTAGAACAAGCATACGAGCGCATTTTGGTCAAGATTTAGACAAAAATATTTTACTGAGTTTGGGTTATGCTGCCCGTATTTATCCCCCCATTTGGCAAGGATTAGAAACGGATAAACCGACGGGATTTTCTCTCAACCTTACAGAAGCTTTTACTTTCTTAAAAGAAACTGCTTGGATTTTAGAAGATGCGGGATATAAAGTGATTATTCCAGCTTGGTGGACTCCCGAAGGTCGTCAACGCGCTAAAGTTCGGCTAAAAACCACTTCTAAATCAGGCAAATCTACCCCGGTTAGTAAAGGGATTTTTAGCCTCGAAAACATCATTGAATATCAATATGAATTAGCCATCGGTGAAGAAACTATTACCCAAGAGGAATGGCAACAATTAATTAACACCAAAACACCCCTAGTTAAATTTCGAGGTCAATGGGTAGAATTAGAACAAAATAAAATGCAGCAAATGCTGGATTTTTGGGAGAAATATCAGCAGGAAAATCCTGAAATGAATCTGATTGAATTAATGAAAAAAGCTGCCGAATCCCCAGAGGAGATTATTGTTGAAACCGATGAATTTTTGGGTTCTATGCTAGAGAAATTACAAAATCCTAGTCAACTAGAACCGATCGAAAATCCTCCCCAATTACAAGGAACGCTGCGGGAGTACCAAAAGCGTGGAGTTGCCTGGATTCAATACCTAGAACAATTGGGGTTAAATGGTTGTCTTGCTGACGATATGGGATTAGGAAAAACCCTACAGGTAATTGCTAGATTGATTGGGGAAAGAGAGGGAGATAATAATGTTTTGCCAACTCTGCTAGTTGCACCCACTTCCGTGGTGGGAAATTGGGCAAAAGAAATTGAAAAATTTGCCCCCCATCTTCAGGTTTTAATTCATCATGGTAGTAAGCGCTATCAAGATGAGAGCGAATTTCAGACAGTAGCTAGTCACAAGGATATCGTCATTACTTCCTTTACCTTAGTTCGCAAGGATTTGAAATTATTGAACTCGCAATCTTGGCAACGTTTAGTAATTGATGAAGCACAAAATATCAAAAATCCTAAAGCGGCACAAACTAAAGCAATCTTGAGTTTATCTGCACAACATCGTCTCGCATTAACGGGAACTCCAGTAGAAAATAGACTGCTTGATTTATGGTCAATTTTTAACTTCCTTAACCCCGGTTATTTAGGTAAAGAAACTCAATTTCGTAAAGCGTTTGAAGTGCCAATCCAAAAACAAAATGATCGTCTCCAGTCCACGGTTCTCAAAAAATTAGTGGAACCTTTTATTCTGCGTCGGGTAAAAACCGATAAGCAGATAATTAAAGATTTACCTGACAAAGTGGAAAACAAACAGTATTGTAATTTAACTAAAGAACAAGCTTCTCTCTACGAAGTTGTCATCAAAGAAGTGGAAAAACAATTAGAAGAAGCGGAGGGAATAAAACGCAAAGGATTAATTTTATCTACCCTGATGCGCTTGAAACAAATTTGTAATCATCCCCGTCAATTTTTACAGGATAACAGCGCTTTTACTCCTGAGCGATCGCATAAGTTAGAGCGTTTGGGAGAAATGCTAGAAGAAGTAATTTTAGAGGGAGATAGTTTGCTAATTTTCACTCAATTTACTGAAATCGGTGACTCCTTACAAAAGTACCTCAAACAAACTTTTCGCTACAATACCTATTATCTTCACGGGGGGACTTCTCAACCAAAACGAGAACAAATGATCGAAGAATTTCAACATCCCGAAACAGAACCTTCCGTATTTATTTTATCCTTAAAAGCTGGGGGAGTTGGCATTACTTTAACCAAAGCAAATCATGTTTTTCATTTCGATCGTTGGTGGAATCCTGCGGTGGAAAATCAAGCAACCGATCGCGCTTTTAGAATTGGTCAACAAAAAAATGTTTTCGTGCATAAATTTGTCACTTTGGGAACCTTAGAGGAAAGAATTGATGAAATGATCGAGGAAAAGAAAAAGGTAGCTAATGCTATTGTTAGTAATGATGAATCCTGGTTAACGGAATTAGATAACGAAAGTTTTCGTCAGTTAATCGCATTGAATAAACAGACAATTATTTAATCGAGGTAAACCCATGAATAAATTTAGTAAAACTTGGTGGGGACAACGCTTTATAGAAGCATTAGAGGAATTTACCGACTCAGCGCGCTTGAGTCGAGGACGTTCCTACGCCAAAAATGATAAAGTCAAGAATTATAAAATTGACGGTAATTTAATTACTGCTCAGGTGAGAGGTTCCATTAATCCCTACTTTGGGGTTTACAAAGAACCTTTGTATAAGGTGAGTATCGAGATTAAACCAATTACTAAAGCAGAGTGGTCACAAGCTTTATATAATCTTGGTTCAAGAGCGAGTATGATCTCTAAACTGCTGCTCAAAGAAGTTCCCGATAATATTGATGAAGCATTTAGCGATCTGAATCTGCACTTATTACCCCACAGTCAAAAGGATTTTATCACCAATTGTTCCTGTCCCGATTGGGAAAATCCCTGTAAACATATTGCTGGAGTTTATTACCTCGTTGCTTCCCAATTAGATCAGGATCCTTTCCTCTTATTTGAATTACGGGGTATCTCTCGTCAAAAATTACTGCAAGAGTTAGCAAAAACTCCCCTCGGTAAGCTGCTTTCCTCCTCCATCCAAGAGGAAGAAATTCCTCTTAACCCTGTCACTTCCTATCACACCAAACCCGAAACTATACCAGCAGTAGAAACAATTGATCTCAAAGAATTTTGGCACTCCCATCACCGTTTACCCGAAAATCCTCAGTTAGTCAAAGCCGCAACTATTCCCGCAATTGTCATTAAAAAAGCTGGTGATTATCCTGCATTTTGGGATAAGGATACTTCCTTTATCGAGGTAATGGAAGAAATGTATCAACGGGTACGCAATAAAAATGCAGGGATACTTTAAAAAAATATAAGTTTTCCTTTTGGGGAGTCAGGGGTCAGTCCCGATGCCAAATTAGGTTACACTTTATCTTGATCAGAAACGCTGTAGCTAAATTGCTGACTTTTTGACTTAGGTATCTATCCATAGGAGGGTAGATTAGAATAAACAGGTTAACAACTGACAGTAATTGAAAATCTACCCCTAACCTGCTAGTATTGTTATGAGACTGGACATAAGAGAGATACAATGGAATCCTTAATTATTAAAAATTTTCTGATTATTAAGTATGCGGAAATAGAGATAAAAAAAATTAATGTTATCATCGGTGAACAGTCCACTGGTAAAAGTATTATTGCTAAATTAGTTTTTTTATTTGAAACATTTTTGTTTTTAAAGATTAAAATTTATGCTTTTAATGCTAAGGATCAAAAAGCTATCAGACGCATGGTGCTGCAAGATTTCGAGCAGCTATTTCCTAGATATGCGTGGAAAGATCAGTCCTTCAAAATAAGTTATGCTTTTAAAAATACTACTTTTATTATTGAAAGACATAAAGAAAGTTCCGATGGATATTATAAATTAACATTCACCTATTCAGAAAATTTTAAACAGCTTTATAATAGAATCATTAGACAGATAAGACGATTGGATAGAGATGACAGCTTAAAGCCTCAGGAAATAAACTCAAAGGCTATTGAATATATCACAAATACTCTTTCTTCTTCTGACTTGTTTAAAGATCGAGAAGGATTTATACCCGCAGAAATCTTCTTTATTCCAGCTAGTCGCACTCTGTTTGTTAAATACTTTACCAATAATATTTTTACCTTTTTAGCTAATAATTTTGATCTTGATCCTCTGATTATCAACTTTGGCTCTAATTATGAAACCGCTCAACGTCTATACAGAATAATTAATGAATTCCAAGATAAAAAAGATGATAAAAAACTTTATAATCAAATTAAATTAATTACCGAAAAAATTCTATCGGGTAGCTATGGAAGAGAAAAAGATCAAGATTGGCTTTATCATGCCGATGGGAGAAAGATTAACTTAATTGATGCTTCAAGCGGACAACAAGAAGCCTTACCAATGTTATTAATTCTCTTAGTTTTCCCCTTTTTTGCCACTCACGAATCTAATCAATTCTTTATTGAGGAACCCGAAACCCATCTTTTTCCCTCCGCTCAAAGAGATATGGTAGAACTATTTACCTTACTTTATGCTAATAAAAATTGTCGTTTCTTTCTCACTACCCATAGTCCCTACATTCTCACAGCTTTGAATAATAAAATCATGGCGGCTAACGTTGAGCCTGTCAAAGCGGAAAAATCTTTAGGTTATAAAAATACTATTCAATTTCAAGATGTGTCAGCCTACACAATTAGCAACGGACAAACTCAAAGTATCTTAGATACAGAGGTGAACTTGATTGGTATCAATAACCTCGATGCTGTCTCCGATGAACTTAGTCAAGAGTTTGAAGAAATTTTAGAAAGAAAGGCTCAACAATAATGGATATTAGTCACTGTTCTGAATGCAATAATAATAAAATAGTCAAAGTTAAAGAAAATGGTAAAGAATTTATCGTCAACAATAATAGTCAGAAATTAGTTACTAAGATAAAAATAGATAATTGTTTAATCATCGAGGGGAAAAGATGCGACTGGCTGTTAGAAATTGATAGTCCCTGTAGCTTGGCTCTTTATATTGAACTCAAGGGTAAAAATATTGAACAAGCTTATGATCAATTATTGTCAACTCTAAATCATTATTACTTACAAGAAAGACATAAAAAATCTAAAAAAGAATGCTATATTGTCGCTTCTAGAGTACCAAAAGCTGGAACCAATGTTCAGGTTTATCAAGCGAGATTAAAGCAATCTCATCCTGAAGTTAGTTTAAAAGTCAGGTCGATGAAAGCTGAAATCACTATTTAGGTTTTTCCCTCAGAAAAAAGCTGAACTAATTGTTCTTGTCCCGATTGGGAAAATCCCTGTAAACATATTGCTGGAGTTTATTACTTCGTTGCTTTCCAATTAAATATGGAAGAAATGTATGAACGGGTACGCAATAAAAATGCTGGTATGTTATAATCAGGTGGGTGTTTAAAATCGTCTAATACCCCCCTTAGTTAAAAGTAAATTAAGGGTAGATTAAAGGGGGATTAAGGGGGGATCAGAAGTTTGAAAAAGCATTCTATTTTTTAAGACAAGCAGAATCTATGAACCAAGAATCTCTCAGCTTTGTCGATGGGAATGTCAAGTTAGCCGATCGCTTTTTAGTTTGTGGATTGGGTAGTCTCGGACAACACTGCGTCAAGTCTTTAAAAGAGTTTGGGGTTAGCGTCGTCGGTATCGAACTAATACAGCCTCCCAGTTGGGAAATTAATGATTTTCCCGATTTATTAGAGGAAATAATTATCGGTGATTGTCGTCAAAAAAACATTTTAGCAAGAGCGGGAATCGATCGCTGTCGGGCTGCTTTAATTGTCACCAGTGATGAGCGAATTAATGCCACCACTGCCCTAATTATTCGGCAATTAAATCCCCTTACCCGCTTAGTGGTGCGTTCTTCTAAAGATAATCTCAATCAGCTACTTAAGGAACGTTTAGGCAATTTTATCGCCTATGAACCCACCCAACTACCCGCCAATGCCTTTGCTTTAGCCACATTAGGCACGGAAACCCTCGGTTTTTTGCATCTCGACGGTCAGAAATTGCGGATTATCCAGAGACAAATTAGCCCCGAAGATGGTTTACTCGATCGCTTTTTAGGTGATTTAAATACCCCCACCCGTCGTCTGTTAGCACACACAGCCCCCGATGAACCTTTAAGGGCTGGATTTTATCAATGGTCCCCCACCACCACTATCCGGGCCGGTGATACCATTACCACCATCGAAACTACCTATCAAAACATCGATGCTGTCCGCCAGAAACCTTCAAATTCTCGCCAGAAGTTGCGGCATTTTTGGCAAAAATTGCTCAAAGAAATCCAACAATTCTGGCAATTGAGTTTTCAGCAGCAAATTCACCGGGTGGCTTTCATGTCAGTATTTATCATTATCCTGCTAGTAATTATCGGGACTTTTCTTTTCCATCTCTACGCCCCGAGAGCTTCCTTTATTTCCGCTCTTTCAGGAACGGCGATTCTTTTATTAGGTGGTTATGGCGATGTTTTCGGTGCCTCTAACCCCGAAGATTTAAATGCAGTTCCCTGGTGGATGCAGCTATTTAGTCTCTTTTTAACCTTAGCTGGAACCGCTTTTATCGGGGTTCTCTATGCCATTTTGACAGAAACTTTATTATCATCAAGATTTCAATTTATCCCTAACCGTCCCCCAGTTCCCCAACAGAATCATATCGTTATTGTGGGCTTAGGTCGAGTCGGCAAAGAAGTGGCTAATTTATTACTAGAAATGCAACAGGCAATCGTTGGGGTCAGCTTAAATAGGGATTTTGATGCAACTATCCTGCCAAAAATGCCCCTGATGACGGGAAATATCGAAGAATCTTTAAAAAATGTCAATTTAGACAGGGCTAAAAGTATAGCGATTGTTACTGATGACGAAATCCTCAATTTAGAAGTGGCCCTAACCACCCGCAAACTCAACCCCCAAAGCTACTTAGTCATCCGCACCACCGACGACAACCTTAGTCAACAATTAAGTCAAATTCTGCCCCGCTCTCACATTTTAGGAACCAACACCGTGGCGGCAGAAGCCTTTACGGGGGCCGCTTTCGGAGAAAATATCATCTATCTGTTCCGTTGGGCGCAAAAAACGATTCTGGTGACGGAATACGAGATCGAAGCCGGAGATACTCTCAATGGTAGCTCGATCGGGGATATTGCCTACGGTTATCGAGTTGTGCCGATCCTACACCAACGAGAACGGCAAGCCCCGAAATTAATGCCCGAAGATTATCTCAATTTACGCATCGGCGATCGCATTGTGGTGCTGGCCACCATCAACGGACTGCGACGGGTGGAACAGGGTCGTCGCACTCCCAAAACTTGGCGCGTGCGGGTGGAAAAAGCCTTTAACCGCAATATTGCCGCGGAAGCACCCACCGTAATCAGTCGTTTTTCTAATTGTCCCCTGAAAACCGCCAGCGATCTCATGGAAAATTTGCCAGCGACCCTGGGCGCTCCCCTCTACGAACAGCAGGCGATTCGATTAGTTTCCGAGTTAAAAAAAATTCAAGTTCAAGCATTGGCCATTCCAATTAACCCGAAATCGGGGTAAATGGGAGTTATCCTTTTTTTGTCAAACTAGAAGGCTCTCTTGGTCTTTTTTTATGCAGTTAAAGTGACCGTAGCCTTGGCAGTTTGTCCAGAATCAGAAGTGGCAGTAATAGTAATTTTATCCCCAGCATTTCCTTGTGGGGGTGCAGTGTAGGTAAATTTGGCATCAGTGGTATTTTTATCAATTTTACCGCTTTCTGGCGGTGAGATTGTGATGGTGTAGTTACCAACGGGATTAATGCTAAATTCTTTCTCCCCGTTTAATGCTAAACTTGCGATAGGCGGAGCGATCAAAATCGTTGGAGGTAGTCCCTGTCCAGTGGAACTAGCCTCTACAGTTACTTTTTTCTCCACTTGATTAATTAAATCGGGAATAAGACGTTCGCTAAATCCAGCCACAAAAGCCATTGTCAAAAGTCCATATAAATAGGTGTCATTCCCCTTATTTCCATTGTCAGTCCGAATTTGTAAGGGAGAAATGCTAGAGTTAAGAATTAGCAGAATAAAGAAAGCGAAACTTCCCCCTAAAATGGGTTTGGTTAAACCAATTGACAATGGCAAGAAGTCATCGTCATATTTTTGATTTTTGGGATTATCAAAGTCTTGCAAACGAGTTAGAAGACTAACTGCTCCCCCTAAAGTCCCTGTCATCAATATCAATATCAAGAGTCTAAAATTTCCATCTTTGTCCTCAGTATTTTGGTTACTAGAATTTGAGATTGGAGGTAAGGGCATAAGCAAATCCTTCACTGGAGGGGAGTTCATAATACCCCAATTCAAAGGGAGAGCTAACACTAATCCAATTAAAACTTTTGTAGGTATTTTGATAGAATGGAAAAGATTATCTCTGAAGTCGGCTAGACCATTCCAAAAACCCATCTGGGTTTTTCTTAATCCTGTTTCGGCAGCATAGCGTAATTTTTGTGCCAAAATAATATTAGGTTGACCTGTTAAAGATTTAATCGCAATTTCTCCAGCATCTACCACCGACTTTACTTGCATGATATCCCAAGCTTTGGAACTGTTGATGAGTTCCACCTGCGCTATCCCTAGTATTATAATTAATTTGGCTAATTCTCCCTGTACTTCCCGGTCTAATTCTGGAGGGAATCCCGCTACTTGTTCTTTAGTTTTTCCCAGCAAAGTATCAATTCTTTGATTTAGTTTAATCACCTCATCTCTAGCTTTAATTTCATTGATTAAATCGGATAAAGTTTGAAATAAAACACTTGCTTCTTGTAGTTGTGCAAAATTATCTTTAAATTCCTTGACTAACTTTTCAAAGGGTTCATCTACTTCAGGAATTGAACTATATTTGTCTAAGTTATCCTTCAGTTCAGCAATCAAAGACTCATTTTTCTGTTGTAATTCCACAGTCGTGGAAAATTTAACCAAAGTATCTTTAATTTTTGTTTGCCAAGCAGTTAGTTTTTCTTTGAGTTTTGGCAAGTTTGGAACGTTAGCATTAGCATCGAATAGAGTCGTAATTGTTGTAACTAAACTATCAGTTTCTTGGCTGAAAGTATCAAGAGGAGTTTCTGAACTTTTGCCCGTAGATAAAAGGTTGATTGTCTCCACAAGCTGATCTGTATGAGCTATTATTTGTTTTTCTAATTCTTCTCTGCTAGGTAAAGGGTCTGAAAAAGTTAATTCACCTAGTTTTTGAATAAGTTCATCTCTTAAATTATTAGTCTCTTGAGTGATTGTTTTGGCTTCTGTTTGGTAACTAGCAAGGGTAGCTGATTTATCCTGACTAAATTTATTTTGGGTTTCCAGAATAAATTGATTAATTTTTTGTTCGATAGCAGGATTTGGATTAATCATGATTATCTTCTCCTAAAAAAAGGCGAAAATGGGCTAAAATTCGGTTAGCTTCCAGATGCTACAATAGTTATCATTGATTTTCTGCAATTATTCATAAATCTTGATAAATTTTTATTTTTTTAACTCAATTCAGTCTGCCGTAGGGACATAACATCGTTATCTCCTCAACATCGTTATCTCCTCAATGACCGCAGCCGCATCTTAGCACTCAGGCCCTAAGAGTGCTAAATTAACTATAAGGAGTCCTATCACAACAGCGATACCATGTCCAAAATCATTGCCTTTAAAGATGAATCCCGTCGCGCCCTAGAAAGAGGTGTCAACGCCTTGGCCGATGCGGTAAAAATCACCCTCGGTCCGAAAGGACGCAATGTCTTGTTAGAAAAGAAATACGGCGCCCCCCAGATCGTTAATGACGGCATCACCGTCGCCAAAGAAATCGAATTGTCCGATCCCCTCGAAAACACCGGGGCGAGATTAATTCAGGAAGTAGCGGCAAAAACCAAAGATTTAGCGGGAGATGGCACCACTACCGCCACCATCATCGCCCAGGCTTTAATTAAAGAAGGTCTCAAAAACGTTACCGCCGGGGCCAATCCCGTCGCCTTAAGACGCGGACTAGACAAAACCATCGCCTATCTGGTGGAAGAAATCGCCGCCGTCGCTAAACCGATCGCCGGAGATGCGATCGCTCAAGTGGCCACCGTTTCTTCCGGCAACGATGAAGAAGTGGGACAAATGATCGCCACCGCCATGGAAAAAGTCACCACCGATGGCGTAATCACCGTGGAAGAATCGAAATCCCTAACCACCGAATTAGAAGTAGTGGAAGGGATGCAGATCGATCGCGGTTATATCTCTCCCTATTTCATCACCGATCAGGAAAGACAGATCGTCGAGTACGACAACCCCCTGATCCTGATTACCGATAAAAAAATCAGTGCGATCGCAGAATTAGTCCCCGTCCTCGAAGCCGTTGCCCGTCAAGGTCGTCCCCTATTAATTATCGCCGAAGATGTGGACGGCGAAGCCTTAGCCACTCTAGTGGTCAACAAGGCCCGGGGTGTCTTAAATGTCGTCGCTATCAAAGCCCCCAGTTTTGGGGAACGTCGCAAAGCGGTTTTACAAGATATCGCCATCCTCACCGGCGGTCGTCTGATTTCCGAAGAAGTGGGCTTGAGTCTTGACACGGTTAGCCTCGATCTGCTAGGGCAAGCGGCAAAAATCACCCTAGAGAAAGACAATACAATTATTGTCGCCTCCGGGGACAGCCGCAATAAGGCCGATGTGCAGAAACGTCTCGCCCAACTGAAAAAACAGTTAGAAGAAACCGATTCTGAATTCGATCAGGAAAAATTACAGGAACGCATCGCTAAATTAGCCGGCGGTGTGGCCGTGATTAAAGTCGGGGCAGCCACAGAAACCGAACTCAAGGATCGCAAACTCCGCATCGAAGATGCCCTCAATGCCACCAAAGCCGCCGTGGAAGAAGGTATCGTCCCGGGCGGTGGTACAACCTTGATTCATCTGGCTTCTAAGGTGAAGGCTTTCAAAGCTTCTTTGACTAACGATGAGGAAAAAGTCGCCGCCGATATCGTCGCTAAAGCCCTAGAAGCCCCCCTGCGTCAGTTAGCCAACAACGCCGGCGTGGAAGGCGATGTGATCGTGGAAGGTGTGCGCGATACCGCTTTTAGCGTCGGTTATAATGTCCTCACCGGCAAGTACGAAGACTTAATCGCCGCCGGAATTATCGATCCGGCTAAAGTGGTGCGGTCAGCCGTTCAAAACGCCGCTTCCATCGCCGGTATGGTCTTAACTACGGAAGCCCTCGTGGTCGAAAAACCCGTTAAAGAAGCCGCAGCCCCCGATATGGGCGGCATGGGTGGCATGGGCGGCATGGGTGGCATGGGCGGCATGGGTGGCATGGGTGGCATGGGCATGATGTAATTCCTGATGCCGTCTGGCCCCTGAAAATAATCTCATGCAATTGAGCCAATCTGTCCCTTTTCTCGTTATCGTCGGCATTAGGGACAGGTTTTTTTTCCCCAGGAAAAACTTTTTCAGCAGAACCTGCTTAATCTATCCTTTGCATTAGTCCAGACACTACACTAGAAAAGAAGGATTATTCCCAGAAATCATGACACTGCTGACGGTTCGATCGCTCAAAAAAGACTTCGGTATCAAGGAAATTCTCAAAGATGCGAGTTTTAGTCTCGATGATCGCGATAAAGTCGGCCTGATCGGTACGAATGGATCGGGAAAATCGACCCTATTGAAAATGATCGCCGGTTTAGAATCGATCGATGGTGGCGAAATTCAAATCAATTCCGGGATGAAAATCGTCTATTTACCCCAGCAACCGGAGCTAGACGACGATAAAACGGTTTTAGAGCAGGTTTTCGCCGATAGTGGCGAAAGCATGACTTTAATTAAGGAATACGAGGAATTGTCCGATCGCCTTGTCCATGAGCCAGAAAATCTGGATACTATTATGGAGCGTTTGTCAAGGGTTTCGCAACAAATTGATAAACTTGCCGCCTGGGATTTAGAAACCAATGCTAAAGTTATTTTAAGTAAACTGGGCATCGATAATTTTAATGCTCGCGTGGGAGATTTATCGGGGGGATATCGCAAAAGAATCGCCATCGCTACCGCACTTTTAGCCGATCCTGACTGTTTATTGATGGATGAACCCACCAACCATTTAGACGCACTTTCCGTGGAGTGGTTACAGAGTTATTTGTCCCGTTTTCGGGGAGGATTATTATTAATTACTCACGATCGCTATTTTCTCGATCGAGTGACTAATCGCATCATTGAAATCGATCGGGGAGATTTATCTACTTATTCCGGTAATTATGCCTATTATCTAGAAAAAAAAGCTTTAGCGGAAGAATCGATCGCCAGTAGTCAACGCAAACACGCGGGAGTTTTACGACGGGAATTAGAATGGTTATCCCGGGGACCAAAAGCGCGCAGTACCAAACAAAAAGCGCGGATTGATCGCATTCAGGCAATGGGTAATAAGGAATTTAAACAGGTGGAGGGAAAAGTCGATATTGCCACCGCAGGAAGACGCATCGGCAAAAAAGTTATCGAAGTAGAAAATATCTCGAAAGCTTACGGAGATCATACTTTAATTAAAGATTTTACCTATATTTTTACCCCCGAAGATCGCATCGGTATTATTGGCAGTAATGGGGTAGGAAAATCTACTCTCATGGATATTATTACCGGGAAAATTCTCCCCGATTCAGGCACAGTTGACATCGGTTCCACTATTCATATTGGTTACTTCGATCAACAATCCGATGATCTCAATATCAACGAAAATCAAAGAGTGATCGAATATCTGAAAAGTGTGGCCGAATTAGTCAAAACCCTAGACGGCAGCGTGATTACCGCTTCCCAGATGTTAGAAAAATTTCTCTTTCCTCCCGATCAACAGTATGCACCAATTTATAAACTTTCTGGAGGAGAAAGACGACGCTTATTTTTACTACGAGTTTTGATGAGTGCACCTAATGTTTTAATCCTAGATGAACCCACCAATGATCTCGATGTGCAGACTTTAGCAATTTTAGAAGAATATTTAGAGGACTTTAACGGTTGTGTGATTGTCGTTTCCCATGATCGCTATTTTCTCGATCGAGTAGTTGATACTATTTTTTCCTTTGAAACCGGGGGTAATATCCGTCAATATCCGGGTAATTATTCCCTTTATCTCGATCAGAAAAAAGAGGAGGAGGAACCAAAAGAAAAAAAAGTCACCCCAAAAACTGTTAAAGCTTCTCCGTCACCTGTCAATAAAAAAATCTCTTTTAAAGAGAAAAAAGAATACGAAGATATCGAAAAACAAATACCAATTTTAGAAGCAAAAAAAGCTGAAATTGAACAGGTACTTTATGGAGAACCCCTAGAAGATTTTACCAAAATAACCGCTCTGACCGAAGAATTAGCTCAATTAAGTCAAAAAATTGATAATTTAACCGATCGCTGGTTAGAATTAGCGGAAAAATTAGGCTAGGATAATCCCTATTTTCCCGATCGATTTAGTCAAAACTGAGTGATAATTTCCGGTGAATCATCCTCATCCATGACCAGATCTACCGACTCCACCCGCAAGAGGGCCAAATTATCGTTAACCACCCCTTGAAGATAGATTTCCCCCATCCCTTCACCCCCCAGATCGATCGAGCCGAAAACTTGACCGGTTTTGGTATTAAAATTAAACTGAAAATAATTAGCCGAGGAAATTCCCTCGCTGACATTATCGTATTTAGCGATCTCTTGACCACTGTTATCATAAAAAGATACTTGAAAATTTTCTAAAACTCGCATTTTTCCCAAACCTTTTTCCGAAAAGATAGTCGGGGCCGTTTTTTCATCATAACTAAAAGAACCTTTAGCTGTATAACCCTGATTTCCCAACCATTGAAAATCGATCGTCACTGCTAAAACCCCTTGGCTATTCATGTTAGCAACTAAAAGCCAAGCTAATAGTAAAGTCAATATTATCTTTTTCATTAGTCGGTTATTTCATTTACAGCAGTTATCCTAATGGTGAGGTACGAAGTCTCTGGTTTTGGAGAACAGGGAACAGCGAACGGTAGCTATGGTTTGCTGAATAAATCTAAAAACCTTGTTGGATAAGACTTTTAGACTTTTTTGACCTCAAAAAGTGCCGACCATTGGAGTGATTGGGGGGAAAATTCAGGGACTTTTTCCCTGAAAATTAGGTAATTGACCACCTGAAAATGGGTAAAACCCCACACCCTGCCACCAGGGAAAACCTTTTCAGCAAACCCTATTATAGCAAAGGGATTGCTACTTGCTTCCAATTAGTCACTGATAACTGATAACTGATAACTGATAACTGATAACTGATAACTGATAAGTTGGTGAACTTCAGGAAAGAAGAAGTATAAAAATGCTTCAAAATACTCGCTTAATGCTTCTTTCCAGGGTTCATCATAATTGGCAGTTGTTTGGTTCATTGGAGAAGAAAATTACTGAGACTATTGTTCTAAAAGTTGATGCAAATCATCAAAAGAATTAACGGTTAATGCCGATTTCAGTAACTCGTCTAAAATCGATAATACAGAAATTTTATCCACAGCTTGCTCAATGTCTATTGGAATGTCACCCAATCGCGTTTTCAGCACCGTTTTAACATAGTTACGAGCATTTTCTAACGCTCCAATTTCCTTACCAATTTCCTTACCAATTTCCTTACCGCGTTCTATTCCTCGTAACTCCCCAATTTCCTCACCAATTTTCCTTCCCCGTAACTCCATATTACTTATTAAAGGCATGGTTTTTTCCTCCTCAAATTGTTTGATTTTACTCTCTAAACTTGACTGTAATTCAGGGGATAAAGTCATCATATTGTCGATGATTTCAAA
>NZ_JADBUE010000297.1:0-8928 GCF_020245805.1 Microcystis sp. M179S2
CGAGTCGATGGACGCGTACTCGGAACTCGCCTTTTCTTTGATCCGCCTCAAGCCAGGAAAACACCCCGATTTTTCTAGGGGTCTAACGGCTATGCGCCTTATCCAGCAAGCCTTTTAGTCGCCTTGTCACCCCTTGAACCCATTCAGGCGAGGCATTTCGAGATCGCAGAGAATCAGATCACAAGCTAATCCAGCCCGTAATTTTTCCCATGCTTCTAAACCGTCTCGGGCCTTTTCAATGCGATAACCAGCTTTAACCAAAGAAATCGCTAACATTTCCCGCGCCGTTACCGAATCATCGACAATCAAGACCCGAGGAGTCGATTGTGCAAAGAAATTAGCGGGATTACTGTCAATAATCGTTGTATCGGGGGATCAAGACGGGTTAGGAGTCGCTTTAATACTATTAGCTAGTAACACTTCCCCCGCAATCATTCTTTCAGCTGCCGAGAGTAAATCTCTTTCCGTGTAGGGCTTGGTAAAATAACCACTAGCCCCTAATGTCGCCGCCACCTGACGATGACGTTCCGCTCCTCGGGAAGTCAATAAAGCAACGGGAATCGAGGCTAATTGGGGGTCTTTTTGCAAATTATAGAGTAATTCTAGGCCATTCATGCGGGGCATCTCGATATCGCAGAAAACGATATCACAGGGCAAACCGCCGCGTAATTTTTCCCAAGCTTCTTGACCATCCCGGGCCTGTTCCACACGATAACCAGCTTTACTAAAGCTTAAAGAGAGCAATTCCCGGACAGTAATCGAATCATCGACAATCAGAACCATAGCCCCCGATTTTTGCCTAGTTTTCACCGCTACGGGGGGGAGAGGTTGGCGCCAAGGACCACCGTTATCGGTACGCAGACGACCCCTGGCGATGTCGATTAACTCTAACACATCGCCGATCGGCATCACCGTACCATCGCCCAAAACCGTCGCCCCAGCAATCCCAGCCGTTTTCGGAATCGGTCCTTCGATCTGTTTGATGACGATTTCCAGTTCACCGATCACTTGATCCACCTGTACTGCGAGGAGATTATTACCACCGCGCAGGATCACGATCGAAAAAGAGTCTTGCTCCTGTTTGCCAGTATAAAAACTACCGCGACTTAGTTGCCGATTGTAGGAAAGCAATTCGCTCAAGGGTTGGAAGGGTAGTAAAGTATTTTGCCAGACAACGCAGCGCCGTCCCTCCCTATCCATTTGGATATCGCTGGACCGGAAATCCTTCATATCTTCCACTCCGTCCATGGAGAACCCGATGCGCGCATGATTACTAACACAACAGAGGGCCTTACAGATACTCAGGGTTAGGGGTAAACGGATGGTAAAAGTGCTTCCTTTGCCCAGTACCGAGTCAATAGTAACGGTCCCGCGCACATCGATTAAACTGGTCTGCACCACATCTAAACCCACCCCACGACCAGCAAAATCATCGGCCTGATCTTTGGTACTAAAACCGGGGTGAAAGAGGAGTTTATAGACTTCTTGGGGACTGAGGTGTTCAGCTTCCTGATCGCCGATCAGGCCTTTTTCGATCGCCTTGCGTTTCACCTGATCAGCATCAATACCGGCCCCATCATCACCAACGGTGATCACGGTTTGATTCCCCTGTAGGAATGCCCGGACAGAGATGGTCCCGAGGGCAGGTTTCCCTTTGGCCATGCGTTCTTGGGGTGATTCAATGCCGTGGGTGATCGCATTGTTGACCAGATGGGTCATGGGACTATTGAGATGTTCGAGGATCATCTTATCGATGAGAACATCACCCCCTTCCACTTTTAATTTGGCTTGTTTATCGAGTTTCAGGGAAATATCGCGAATTGCCCGGGGTAGGCGTTCGGCGGCTTGACTAAAG
Source organism: Microcystis sp. M179S2 (assembly GCF_020245805.1). Taxonomy (NCBI): domain Bacteria; kingdom Bacillati; phylum Cyanobacteriota; class Cyanophyceae; order Chroococcales; family Microcystaceae; genus Microcystis; species Microcystis sp. M179S2. The sequence continues at coordinate 1,856 of NZ_JADBUE010000297.1, forward strand.
GGAACCATGCGCGATTTGGTCATCCCTTCCTGTAGTTGGGTGGTGGCCTGTCGCAGACTGCGCGTCACCTGATCGGTTTCATCGACGACAAATTGAAGATCAGAGGCCGATTCTCGCACTCGTACGATCAATTCGATCATCTCTTGGGATAATAAATGGAAATCGGTAAAACGGTCGATCTCTAGGGCATCTAGTTCGCCGGCCATGGCCGAATCCCCCTGATTTTCTCCCTGAACTCTACCGTAACCGATGGCACCACCGGAATTGCGACTAGCCAGTAAAGCCCCTTCTAGGAGGCTTCTTTCATAGAGATCCTGCATCCGACTGCCCACATCACCCAGATGTTGGACGCAGGTTAGCAAATTATCTAAAAAGAGACGCAGGCGATCCTGTTCCTCTTCAAGGCGATTGCGTTTAACCACCAGTTCCCCGATCAGATTGCTGAGGTTATCCAATTGTTTGATCGGCACCCGCATCGTCTGTTCAAAAGCTTTACTGACAAGGGGACGCAGGTTTTTTGACCCGACTGGCGCACTGACACTGGCCGCCGGATTTGCTGCCATCACCTGATTGGTTTCTTCGAGGAGTTTTTCTAAATCCTTGAATTCATCCTCTAGGAGGCTTTCTGGGGCAATTTCCAGTGATTCTAACCCTGTCAGAGGTTCCACCGCAGCCACCAGGTCCACTGCTGGGGATTCCCAGAGGAAGGCCTCTAGGGATTCAAAGATGTCTGGTAGTGGCGGTTGCGCCGGTGGCGTGGGTTTTTCCAGAAAAGCTTCTAAGTCTTCGAGGCTGTCGTAAAAATTGGGGTGGCTGATGGCTATAATTGCTTCTGAGTCTGGAACTGCTGCATCTTCTAGCAGCAGAGATGCGAGATCATCCCCATCTTCCAGTTCCGCCTTGGCAGCCGGCTCACGGGTAGAATAAAGATTATTAGTGGCGGATTCTTCCCAATTGATACTATCGCCAAAAAGTTCCTCTAGAGCCTCGTCACCGTCGGCGTCTTTGTCTTCTAAACTCTCTAACAGCTGTTCGAGATCCTCGTTAAAGAGATGATCCGAGTCGGGTTTCATCATGATTTGCTTCCTGCCAAGTCTTCCTTTTTGGTCAACCAATACGCTCTCTCTAGCTTCAGATTACCCAGAATTTTACTCGATAACTCTATCCACTAGCAATTTTTTTATGGCTAATCAAACTCTTGGACTCGATCGACAATTTTATTCCTATTATCAATCTATCTGTCTGCGAGAATCTCCTATTTTAGCTCAATTACGTCAAGAAACTGCCTCTCAACCCCTAGCAGTCATGCAGATTGCCCCCGAACAAGGTCAGTTTATGGCTTTTTTGGTACAGGCGATCGGGGCGAAAAAAACCCTAGAAATAGGGGTTTTTACCGGTTATAGTTCTCTAGTGGTGGCCTTAGCTTTACCCCCAGAAGGCAAGCTGATCGCCTGTGATCTAAGGGAAGAATATACCAGTATAGCCCGCCGTTATTGGCAGCAGGCCGGTGTCGCCGATAAAATCGATTTAAGAATTGCCCCGGCCCTGGAGACTTTAGATCAATTAATCGCCGGGGGAGAAAGTAATAGTTTTGATTTTGTCTTTATCGATGCCGATAAAAGTAATTATGATCCCTACTACGAACGGGCGTTACAATTGGTCAGAAGCGGCGGAATTATCGCCATCGATAATGTTTTTTGGTCGGGACGAGTAGCGGCGGCCGATAGCACCGATAATCGCACCAAAATTATCCGTTCACTTAATGCCAAAATTCAGCAGGATCAACGGGTCAATATCAGTATTATTCCTATTGGTGATGGTTTGACCCTGGCAATGAAAAAGTGAAGAAGTCGATTTTTGTTGTCTAAATTTAGTTACCAGTCGCCAACCACCCAGGACAACGCTAGATCTCTTAAGACAGTTGACCAAAAATTATGGCTGAGAACGACAGCACTAAATTATCAGTTCAACGGAGAGGGTGGGATTTGAACCCACGTTAGGTGTTACCCTAAAGCAGATTTCGAGTCTGCCGCATTCAACCACTCTGCCACCTCTCCACAGGGTTTGAGTCTGGATTATCATTTTAACAGATTACTTGTCCTCGGATTGATTTTTTTTGATCGACCTCTTGCATAATTGATTTTTGAGGGTTTAAAAACGTCAAAAATAAGGATTAAGTGGCATAAAATATCTAAATAGACCATTTAATTGATTATTATTCATTCTTAATTCTCCTGACGACCGACTACTGACCACTGACTCCTCACCAACCACGACAATTTTTGATTTTTACAAGAGGTCTGATGAATCAAGCTCCTTTTCTTCCAGTTAACCATCCCCAGCCTAACTTTCTCCACTGGTTAGGGAGTCTCTGGAAATTTTCCCGTCCCCATACGATTATCGGCACTTCTTTAAGTGTTTTAAGTCTCTATTTAATTGCTTTGGGCAATATTAGCGATTTTTTTAGCCATTGGTCGGTTTTATTGCTCACTTGGGTCGCTTGTCTTGCTGGTAATGTCTATATCGTCGGTTTAAATCAGTTGGAAGACATCGACATCGATAAAATCAATAAACCCCAGCTTCCCCTCGCCAAGGGCGAATTTTCTCGGTTAACAGGACGGTTAATCGTGGTTTTAAGCGGTATTTTAGCAATTATACTGGCTTTTATCGGTGGTTTTTGGCTGTTAATCACCGTGGGGATTAGTTTACTCATCGGCACTGCCTATTCCTTGCCACCAGTGCGTTTAAAACGCTTTCCCCTCTGGTCCGCCTTCTGTATTTTTACCGTCCGAGGTGTCATCGTTAATTTAGGTCTTTTTCGCCACTACAACACAGTTATTAATCAAAATCAGTCTATCTATCCCTCGGTCTGGGTTTTAACAGCTTTTGTTCTCGTTTTCACCGTTGCGATCGCTATTTTCAAGGATGTTCCTGACCTAGAAGGCGATCGCATTTACCAAATTACCACTTTTACCCTGCTTCTCGGTCCTCAAAAAATCTTAACAATTTCCCTATTGACAATTTCTCTATGTTATGCGGGGATGATTGCCGTCGGTCTCTTGGGGATAAACGGAATTAATTCTTCTCTGGCCATTGTCGCCCATCTGCTCCTACTTGTTCTTCTTTGGTGGCGTAGTCGCGGGGTAAATTTAGAAGATAAAAGCGAAATCAGCCAATTCTACCAATTTATTTGGAAATTATTCTTCCTAGAATACCTGATATTTCCCCTCGCTTGTTTAATATAAAAATATCTCCTTTTTTAGCGGCCATTCCCTTACTTTTGCTAGGTGGTACAAGCGCACCAAGTCAAGAAACCATCGATCCGCAACTATTAACCGGCAACCTTCGTTTAACCCTGAAAAATGGTGTTTGGAAACTGTGGCAAGATCAACCCGTTGATCAAAATCTTACCCTAGATTTAAGCTGTGATCACGCTGTTTGTCAGCCGTCGGTGTGGGGATATGCGCTCAAATTCAATAAAGAAGTGGATCACCAAGGTACGGTAAAAGCGATTAAATTAGACAATGCTTGGCGATTACAGGTGAAAATGAACATTCAAACTCACCCTTGGCAAGCGGAAGTCAGGGAAGCTATCTATAATATCGAAATTGTCCCCTACCAAGACCAACTTATCGGCAGTTATCAAGGCACTTTAGGGGGAAGAAGACTACAAAACCAAGTTAATGGCACAATTTCCCCTTTATGGCCTAATCCTGTCCCTAATCACCAACCCCTACAACCGCGAGAACATCCCCGTTTAATCTTTCGCAAGTCAGAATTAACTAATCTCGGAGAAAAAGCAAAAACTCCCATCGGTCAAACTATTATCGCTCAATTAAACAACAGTTTACAGGAAAAAATTTATGACGATGGTTATGTTCCTAATGGGGGTTATCATGCCACAGGTCATTGTTTTTTAGCAATTTTAAATCAAGATAGAAAATCAGCAGAAACCGCCTGGGAAATTATCGAAAAAACCCGTAAAAATCGGGGAAGGAGAGTCTTAGAACAAGCACCAATTGTCGCTGGAGTCGCTCTCGCCTAGGATCTTTGTTATGATTTTTGGGGAGAAAAGCGCCAACGGGAAATTACTCGCTGGTTATCCAGTGAAAGTAAAAAACTTCTCAAAGGTGGTTCACCCAAAGATGGATGGAATGGAGAGGCAGTTAGTAACTGGAATGCGCGGGCCAGAGGTGCGGCAGGATTAGCCAGTTTAGCGATTCTCAAGGAAGATTTACCGCCCGATTCTCTCTATTCTCCCTCTGCACAGGTGGAAATGGCCAAACGTCACCTAGAACGCTATTTTACCACAGCTATCGGCGATCGAGGATTTGGCACGGAAGGAGATTTATACAGCACCGAACCCATGGTTATCGCTGTTTTTCCTTTTCTGCAAGGGTATCGAAATAGTCTCGGATTAGACTTAGTAACCGGTTCTTCGGCAGCCCAATTGATCCCTCATTATTTAACCAGAATTGTCCCTAAAAATGGTCAATTATTGATTCCTGCTTATGGCAGACATCAGATGTTTGTAGGAGTGTCTTTATTAACTATCGGATTGGGAATTACCGATAAATCATGGCTGCCAGCGCTAAAATGGCGATTACAAGGACAGGAAAAACAACTTTTTCACCCCCATTATCCTCATATTGCCCCTTTTCTTCTCGCTGCTTATCCATCTAATCTTATTCCCGAAAATCCCGAACGCCAACTTTCCCGGGTTTTAGTTGATCAACAAAAGGGATTTTATGCTTTTCGTAATCGGTGGCAAAATGAAGAGGATTTTGTCGCTAGTATCTATCTCAAACAGCAACCTTTTGTGGGAGGATGGTCTTTTCCCGATGTCGCTAGTGTGAGAATTTGGGGATTAGGAGGACATTGGGCGAGTTTTGAGGGATAAAAAGGCGACTGGAACTCAGAAAATACCGTTATTTTCCCGAAAACACCGCCTTGGCGACAGGCAAAACCGATGACTTTTCAATCTAGTCCCGATGGTTCGGGAGTAATTACGTTAAAAACTGATAAAATCAGGGTTAAAGGGGCTGAACCACCCGCAGGAGTCGCTCTAGTTCGCTCTTTCGCCGTCGATTACAGTCTATCCTCCGGTTCCCCCGGATTATTCGTCTTGATGGATAAATTATTAGGTGAAGTCGAGCAACCAGAATTTATTAATAAAACTTGGGTGATGAATACCCAGGGAAATGTTACTCTCGGAAAAAATAGTTTTACTATCACTCAAAATCGGGCAAATATGCAGGGAACTTTTATAACTCCCGTGACTTTAAAAGTCGAGAAAACTAATACAGGTGAGCGCATTTTAGCCACAGGCAGCGAGGAATTTTTTCTGGTGATGACCGTACAAAAAAGTCGTCCCCCAGCAGTTAAAATTATCGGTAAGGGATTAGATGCGATCGTGCAAATTGGCTCCCAGGAAATCTCAATTATCGACGGTGCAGTTAGATTAAAAGAGATGAATTTTCAAGAGCCATAAAAATTAGCAAGTGACCAAAGAAAAGTTAACAGTTGTCAAGGGGCATTTGTAAAGATGATGACTATTTGAGCAATGATTTATGATATAATCAAGACGGCTGACCAAAATAGCCCCTAAATTTAGAACTATCTAAATTGCATCTATAATTTCCGCCTAACTAAACTATGACTAAATATCATCAAATCACCGTTCACAATCGTCAGACGGGCGAAAAATTTGTCACCACCGTTCCAGGGGATAACTATATACTGCACAGTCTGGAAAAACAGAGTCATCAATTACCCTTTTCCTGTCGCAATGGAGCTTGTACCAGCTGTGCGGTCAGGGTATTATCGGGAGATATCCATCAACCAGAAGCGATCGGACTATCGCCGGAATTAAAAGCCAGAGGTTATGCTTTACTTTGTGTCAGTTATGCCCGTAGCGATATGGAAGTAGCCACCCAAGACGAAGATGAAGTCTATGAATTACAATTCGGTCGCTTTTTTGCCCGTGGGAAAGTGCGTTTTGGTTTACCCTTAGATGAAGAATAGATTAAGGATTAATCGTGCCAGATACCAGCAGCCAATTAGAAAAATACCTAGACATTGCCAGCGAAGCCGCCCTAGCGGCGGGAACAATTATCGAGGATAATTGGGGTAAAATCGAGACAATAGAAGAAAAAGGGCGATCGGGCGATTTAGTGACGGAAATAGATCGTCGAGCAGAAACAGAAATTCTCAAAATTATTGGCCGTCACTTTCCCGAACATGGGATTTTAGCGGAAGAATCGGGAAAAATGCAAGGGAGGGACAGCGAGTATCTCTGGGCGATCGATCCTCTCGATGGAACCACCAACTATGCCCACGGTTATCCCGTATCCGTCGTCTCTATCGGACTACTGATCGCAGGGATAGCAGCAGTGGGAGTCATCTATAACCCCTTTAGAAAGGAACTATTTCGGGCAGCCAGGGGTTTGGGGGCCACCCTGAACCGTCGTCCCATCCATGTCTCCCGGACGAGTGAACTAGAAAAAAGTTTACTGGTGACGGGCTTTGCCTATGATCGTTGTCAAACCCCCGATAATAATTATGCCGAATTCTGTTATCTGACCCATCTGACCCAAGGGGTACGCCGCAGCGGTTCCGCTGCCAAAGACTTAACTGATGTGGCCTGTGGGCGCTTAGATGGTTATTGGGAACGAGGGATTAATCCCTGGGATCTGGCCGCGGGAATTATTCTGATCGAAGAAGCTGGGGGTAAAATTAGCGCCTACGATGAGAGTCCTTTTCTGATAGAAACGGGGCGAATCCTGGCCACTAACGGACAGATTCACACCCCCTTAAGCCAAGCTCTGCAAAAAGCCGCCTCTTGGAGTTTTCAGTTTTAATTCTTTTAATATTTATTGCGATTATCGGCTCTTCGGTTGGTGTTATGCAATAGACGGGGGTTATAAGGGATGTAACCCTTATATAGAAAGGCATTTAGCGATTTTTGTCAATTGTTTTTGATCTAGAGCGAACTAATCAATTAAGTCTCTTACCAGATAAGGATTTAGTCGATTTATGCCCCCCTATCGAACCATACCAAGTAACGAAGAACC
>NZ_JADBUE010000298.1:0-3530 GCF_020245805.1 Microcystis sp. M179S2
AAAGCCACTCTTAATCGTGTCTTGGAACGAAATAGAGGCTTTTAAAGACTGCGTACATGGAGAATTAAAACAAGAATTACCCTCGAAAAGCCTATTTTTCCACTAAGTATTTATGCTCATGGCAAAGGTGAGATGCTCCCTTCTTTGAATAATTTCACCTCGTAAAGCACAGACAATCTGTTTCATGCGTGGATCATTGACTGGGGAAGGTTTGACCCCAGGAGGATGAACTAAAATAAATTCTATATCTCCCTTGACTTTCAATAATTCTCCTAGCCAATGTTCGCTAAATCCCTCGCGCATCGGGATAACGATCGATAGAAAAGTATTAGACATAAATTAACTCTTTAGATTTGCCTGTGATTTATCAAAGTTGTCTTGACTGCGATGCACTTAACTGGTTTAAATGGCTTCCAAATATTTGCTATCGAGCAGAAATGAGCCTCGATCGAATTTTACACCCCAATAACCCCCCGGCCGGCGATCGATAACCGTGCCGATATCGTCGATATTGAGCAGCTCTGGCGGCCGTAACATAGGCATGGGATCGGCGGTTTTCAGGTAAGGGGGAATGGCAATCAGACGGACTTTTCCCCCGACGCTAATTTCACTCATAGTACTGGCTAGATGCGATCGTGATATCGTATCTCAACTTAGCATATTTCAAATCATTCTAAAGATAGATTCCCTAGGGAATAGGTATTCTGTAAGCTGTTGCCATCCGCCTTTGGCGTTGGGTTGGGCTGTTGCTTGACCTAGCGGCGAGGGGATAATCGCAATACGAAATCTGCTGGAGCAATAATCATGAAAATCACTCATAAACTTTTGTTTTCTTCCTGGCTCTTACTGGGTGTCACGGTAGCCCCATCCCAGGTATTGGCAGGACCATTTGTTCCTCAAGGACCGTTTGTCCAACCTGCACCTGGACCGCATATTCCATGGCCAAAAAATGTTCCGGGCAAAGAATACAGCGATCGCTTTGACAAAGACACTCAAGAACCGCCAGTTCTAGATCCAGAACAGAATATTTACTGGGATGGCAATGGTGGTCGGCAAGATGCCTTCGACTATAGTGGCTCTCGCTCAGGTGATACCGATCCAGCTAGAGAAGTAGATGCCTTAGCTAATCATCAAGATGCCCTATTCTGGGATGTCATCGCTAATCAAGCCGCCCTACTATTCTCGACTGGTTCGACGACGCTATTACTCCCCGGTGATTCCCGTGCTACTGTTTATAACGCAAGTCCTGCTTATAACCAGCTTGGAATACATGAAAAAAGTGTTCTTTCTGAATCGATTGGCGGGGGGATTGGCTTTTGGGCAAAGCCTCCAGAAATTGATCAAGCGGGAGTTAACGATCTCGATGGTTTGGAGGTTTGGGGTGGCCTAGCAGATCCGACTCCTGATGATGCTGATGTGTACTCTTTGCTGGGAGATCCCCTCATTAACGGTACGAGAACGTCATTATGGTACTACAACGGTGGTGTAAGTAACCCTTATCTTGATGCTGCTCAGATTGCGGCGGCGATTAACCGCCCTGACATAGCTAACTTAGCGAATATTATCGATTTGGATGGTTTAATGGTCTGGGATGGCGGTAACATTGGCCAATGGGATAACAGCGATGCCATTCTGTTCAGTGTTATGCCCATCGACGCTAATCTTGATGGAATCATCACACCCAATATTAATGGGGGCGATATCGATGGCGGGGAAATTTGGCATTGGCAATTTGGTCAAGCTGCCCAATTCCTCAATCACGGTGGGCATCTCTGGGATACAGCTTTCAATGTCAGACAGGCTACCGGGGCAGTGAATGAAAATATAGATGCTTTAGAAGCTGTCGCTAGTTCACATAACGGACCACGAATTCCCGAACCCTCTACAGTCATCAGCTTATTAACCCTTGGCACTCTCGGCGCAGCTTCAACCCTGAAACGCAAACTAAAATCCTCTAAATTCGACGAAAACTAAACCACAAAAGTAGGCTAAATTGCTTACCAAAGTAGAATTAATGCTCCTTCATTCAGTCAGTTGAGGGGGTATTTTTTGTCCATGTTTCTATTCATTAATTTTTATTAATTAATCGATCACAAGTATTTTTTTGTGATACAATGGGGGCGGTTCATACAAATATCGTAAATTTTAATGACTATTGTGATTCCCAACGAAATTATACAAGCAACAGGAAAAAACGAGCAACTGTTGCAACTAGAACTGGCAATCATTATGTTTAGAGATTATCATATCAGTAGCGCAAAAGCGGCTGATTTTGCCAACTTATCTTTAATTGAATTTCGTCAAGAAGTCGCCAAGAGGAATATTTGTGTAAATTATGATAGTGTAGATTGGCAACAAGAATTACAAACCTTAAAAACCTTAGGTGATCTGTAATTGTTGTTAGTAACACCTCTCCGATTACCAGTTTAGCTGCTATCGGCTATCTTAACTTGCTCCATGATATCTATGGAACAATTATTATTCCAGTGGCTGTTTATGAAGAAATGACAGGATTAGGTTATTCAGTTCCTGGCACTATTGAAGTTCAAACCCTATCCTGGATAGAAAAGCGAGAGTTAGAGAATCGGTTATTATTAGAAGAATTACAAAAGGAATTACACCGAGGAGAATCAGAAACGATAGCTTTAGCGATTTCTTCAAATGCTGATAGAGTAATTATAGACGAGAACCCTGGCAGAAAGAAAGCAATTAGTTTAGGATTGAATGTTATTGGAATTTTAGGTATTTTATTAATTGCCAAAAGAAGAAGATTAATTCCTACTATTCAGCCGTTAATGGATGATTTGATTTTTAAAGCAGGTTTCCGTGTTAATCAAATATTGTATTTAGACATATTAAAAACAGCGCAAGAAATTGATGAAAACCAATAACTAAAGCCTTCAAAATTTTCTTATTTAATTGTTGCTAACTAATTGACAACAAGAGCGTTTTTTGTGGTAGAATAGTCGGTCTAGTGTAAATATAGTAAAAGTTGAAATGTCTATCACCCATATTAATAATCTTCAAGACCAGATTTTGCAGAGTATTAAGACTTTACCGCTAGAAAAACAGCAAAAAGTCCTTGAATTCGCCCAATCCTTACAAAGAAATTCACGTTTTCAGAAATGGGATCATATTTCAGATGCGGAAGCACAATCGTTACAAAATGAATTTGCTCAAGAGGATATTAGCTTTTCAGAAAGTATTTTACCCGATTATTTATCTCACCTTGAACAAGAGGATAAGCAATAAATGCGAGGGGATATTTATCTAGCTGATTTGAATCCGAGTCGTGGTTCAGAACAAGCTGGTATTCGACCTGTTATTATTGTCCCACTGTTGTTGTAATTCCATTAACCAGTAATTTACGTCGCGCACAAATCCCCGTAACAATGGTTATTCCCGCAGGACAGGGAGGCTTAAATCAGGAATCAGTAGCCTTATGTTATCAAATTGTTGTTAAGTAGGTAGGCGTTAAAAATTATCAGATCCCCCCCTTATTAAGCTATCCATTAGTCAGATCTTTCTTA
>NZ_JADBUE010000299.1:0-8762 GCF_020245805.1 Microcystis sp. M179S2
GGGGGGAAGGTTCAACAAATCAAAGAAACAAGCGGGAAATCTTTGTAAGAGTTGATAGAAAATACTGTCAGTTTTCACACAATTAAACTCAAAAAGAGGCCTCTAGTTTAGCAGAAGTTTTTTATTGTGTTCTTCAGTAAGCTCCTGTTTTTGAGCAATTGGGATGACGACTGTTACCCAACACCATCGGAACCAAGATTAAATAGGGTATGATGGACATTGGATAGATTTTCTCCTATCGCCGTGAGCGAAACCGTCTATATTGAAACCAGTATCTTAGGCTACCTCAACGAAATTTCACCTGGTTTCGGGTTCCTCAATTATATCTAATACCTCCTGCTCAACCAATCTAGAACGGAGAAGTTCTAACGCGTCTTGGTCTGCTAATTCGATAATCTCGACAAGATAACGTCGCACCTGTTTAACAGTTGCCGGTTGCCATTGACGCAGTTTAATTTCCAGTTCTTGAATCAGGGCATCCATATTTCAGTTTTGAAAGCCAATATTATCAGGATAACATGGGTCTAAGTAAAAGGAAAATCGTCGAAGTAATGATCGATATCAATCGGGAACCAATCCCCATCTAATACCTGTTCGAGGGAGAAAGGAGGCTCGACAGGAATCGCGTCGCGAGTGACTGCTTTCGCTTGTATTAAAGTTTTCCGAGCGTTCGAGTAGGCTTTTTGAAAATAATCCCGCGCGTGGTTGGTGAGAGTAGTAGTTTCTAGCCACTCTCCTAGTTGAGTTCGGAAACCGGCGATTTCTCTTACCCAGTGACAGACGTTGCGTTCTCGCTCCCGTTCCGATTTGTGATAAGCTAACTTAAACAGGTGTTCGATAAGTCGGGTTAATAAACTTTCTACAGCCCGTCTGTCACTTTTCCCCAGGCACTCCACTTCCTCGATCAGATTTTCCCAGTCCACCTCATCAAACTTTTTTAGCTTTAAAAGTTCGGCGGTTTTTGAAGCCCAGAGAACAAAATCCTGATCGTATAAGGCTTTCATTGATAAAGCTGTTTCTACTGCCATAGTTTCGTTCCAACTGATCATAAAACTATGTCTTTAGCTTAACTTTACTAGCGCAAACCCTTTTAACTTTTTTGTCTTTTACTAAGCATTGTAACTCGATCTCATCAGACGTTATACAATGAATGTTGTCCCTCGATCGCATTGTCCCATGACTACCCCCTTCACTGCCGCAGAAATTGCCTCAGAAGGCATCAAACCCGAAGAATACGAAGAAATAGTCAAAAGACTGGGAAGACACCCCAACAAAGCCGAATTAGGGATGTTTGGCGTGATGTGGTCGGAACACTGCTGTTATAAAAACTCCCGGCCGCTGCTCAAACAATTCCCCACCACCGGCGAAAAAATTCTCGTCGGTCCGGGGGAAAATGCCGGAGTAGTGGATTTAGGCGATGGATTGCGATTAGCCTTTAAAATCGAGTCCCATAATCATCCTTCTGCGGTGGAACCGTTCCAAGGTGCCGCTACCGGAGTCGGAGGCATCCTGCGCGATATTTTTACCATGGGGGCCCGTCCCATTGCTATCCTCAACTCCCTCCGTTTTGGTAACTTGGAAGATGCCCGCAATCGTCGCATTTTTGCCGGAGTCGTGGAAGGAATAAGTCATTATGGCAATAGTGTGGGCGTTGCCACGGTGGGCGGTGAGATCTACTTTGATAATGCTTACAATGGCAATCCCCTCGTTAATGCCATGGCTTTAGGGCTAATGGAAACCGAGGAAATCGTCAAATCCGGGGCAAAAGGCCTGGGAAACCCGGTTTTATACGTTGGTTCTACCACCGGCCGCGACGGTATGGGAGGGGCAAGTTTTGCCAGTGCCGAATTAACCGATAAATCTATGGATGACCGGCCCGCGGTGCAAGTGGGCGACCCTTTTCTGGAAAAATCCCTGATAGAAGCTTGTTTAGAGGCATTTAAGACCGGCGCGGTGGTGGCGGCCCAGGATATGGGGGCCGCTGGGATCACCTGTTCTACCTCCGAGATGGCGGCCAAGGGAGGGGTGGGAATTGAATTAGACCTCGATAAAATACCCGTCCGGGAAACCGGGATGGTTCCCTACGAATATCTGCTGTCGGAATCCCAAGAAAGAATGTTATTTGTGGCAGCATCGGGACGAGAAGGCGAATTAATCGAGATTTTCCATCGTTGGGGACTTCAGGCTGTGGTCGCTGGCCAGGTAATTGCCGAACCGATCGTCCGTATATTATTTAAAGGGGAAATTGCCGCCGAAATTCCGGCCGCGGCCCTAGCGGATAATACTCCGATTTATCATCGGGAATTACTAACAGAACCGCCAGAATACGCCCAAAAAGCTCAATTATGGCAAGATAGCACGATTCCTATTCCCGAATCCTATAACGAGATTTTATTAAAACTGCTTGATAGTCCCTCGATTGCCTCAAAACGCTGGATTTATCGTCAATATGATCATCAAGTCCAGAATAACACCGTTATTCTCCCCGGGGGGGCCGATGCAGCCGTGATTCGCGTGCGTCCTCTGGGTGCTAATCCCGCCAATTCTCGGCGAGGTGTAGCGGCGACTACAGATTGTAATCCGCGATACGTTTATCTTGATCCCTATAACGGAGCTAAGTTGGCCGTGGCGGAAGCGGCCAGAAACCTTAGCTGTGTTGGGGCCGACCCCATTGCTGTCACGGATAATCTCAATTTCGGAAGTCCAGAGAATTCAATCGGTTATTGGCAATTAGCCACTGCTTGTCAGGGGATTGCCGAAGCTTGTCGGGAAATGAATACACCGGTGACTGGGGGTAATGTCTCTTTGTACAACGAAACCGTTGATGCAGCTGGCAGCCCCCAGTCTATTTATCCGACTCCCGTGATTGGGATGGTGGGATTGGTGCCGGATATCGGGCAAATTTGCGGCCAAGGTTGGCAAAAAGCGGGGGATTTAATCTATATTTTGGGTTTCTCCTTGCCAACTATCGGCGCTTCCGAATATTTAGCCGTTATTCACGGTTTGGTGACGGGAAAACCGCCGGTAATTGATTTTGAATTAGAAAGAAAGGTACAAGCGGCCTGTCGTCGGGGAATCCGCGCCGGTTGGGTGAAATCTGCCCACGATTGCGCGGAGGGAGGTTTAGCCATTGCTCTGGCAGAATGCTGTATTAGTGGCCAATTAGGGGCAGAAATTGACCTTTCTTGGCACAATCAGGGCCGTTTTGACGCGGTGTTATTCGGGGAATTAGCTAGTTGCATTATCGTCTCCGCTTCCCCCGAAAATCAGCAAGATTGGGAAGAATATCTAAAGACACAATTAGGAGACTATTGGCAAATAACCGGCAAAGTTAGCGAAAAAAGCGATAATCTTTTGATTCTTGACCGGAATAAACAACAGGCGATCAATGTTAGTCTAGAAACTATACAGCAAGTTTGGTCAAAAGCGATCGAAAGAAGACTGTAATCTTGAGGCCGTCAGCTAGATAAGATGGCTAATTATAGCGATAAATAAAGGCTGATAGCTGATCAATAAATCGTTAAAAGAAGATTAAGATCGGTTAAGATTTTGTTACCAAAGTATTCTGCAGCCCCAACCTTCCCATGTCTAGCCATCCCGACTCATATCTATCCTTGAACCGCGTCGATAAGCCTGAAGAAGCCTGTGGAGTTTTTGGACTCTATGCCCCCGAGGAAGAAGTAGCAAAACTGACCTATTTCGGACTCTATGCCCTGCAACACCGAGGACAGGAATCGGCAGGTATTGCCACCTACGACGGGGAAACGGTGCATTGTTACAAAGAAATGGGCTTAGTTTCCCAAGTTTTTAACGAAACTGTCCTTAAAACCTTGCCGGGTACTCACGCCGTCGGTCATACTCGTTACTCTACCACTGGTTCTAGCCGTCGCGCCAATGCCCAACCTGCTGTGATCGAAACCCGTTTAGGTAAACTTTCCCTAGCACATAACGGCAATTTAGTCAATACTTTTGAGTTAAGAAATGTATTAGAAAAGCGCGGTTGTGATTTCGGCAGCACCACCGACTCGGAAATGATCGCCGTCGCTATCGGCCAGGAAGTGGATAGTGGCAAGGATTGGATACAAGCGGCGATCGATGCCTTTAGCTATTGTAGCGGGGCTTACAGCCTTGTTATCGGCACACCGACGGGAATTATCGGGGCGCGGGATCCCAATGGTGTCAGACCCTTAGTAATTGGGGTTTTGCAAGAAGAAGGTCATCCCCCCCGTTATGTTTTAGCTTCGGAAACCTGCGGATTAGATATTATCGGGGCCGATTATCTGCGGGATGTGCAGCCGGGGGAATTAGTTTGGATTAGTGAAGATGGCTTATCTTCGGTGGATTGGGCCATGAAACCGGAGAAAAAATTATGCGTTTTCGAGATGATTTATTTTGCCCGTCCCGATAGCATTGTCCACGAGGAATCTTTATATACTTATCGGGTACGTTTGGGGGAACAATTAGCCAAAGAGTCGCCGGTAGAAGCAGATATGGTGATGGGAGTTCCCGATTCGGGTATTCCGGCTGCGATCGGATTTTCGCGCATTTCTGATATTCCCTACGCGGAAGGATTGATTAAAAATCGTTATGTGGGACGGACTTTTATTCAACCAACCCAACACATGAGAGAGTCGGGAATTAAGATGAAATTGAATCCTTTAAAGGATGTTTTACAGGGAAAAAGAGTTATTATTGTTGATGATTCGATCGTGCGGGGAACCACTAGCCAGAAATTAGTTAAAGCTTTACGGGATGCCGGAGCAAGAGAAGTTCACATGAGAATATCTTCTCCTCCGGTGACTCATCCTTGTTTTTATGGCATTGATACGGACAACCAAGAGCAATTAATTGCGGCAACTAAATCGGTGGCGGAAATTCAGGCACAAATCGGGGTGGATAGTTTAGCTTATCTCAGTCACGATGGGATGTTAACAGCAACGAAGGAAGAGCCGAAAACCTTCTGTACTGCTTGTTTTAATGGCGATTATCCGATTCCTGTACCCGATAATATTAAGCGATCGAAGTTGATTTTAGAAACAGTTAAATAGCCTCAAGGCTAAATCCTCTGAAAACAATCGGCAATTTCCTGGGGAGTTAGAAGAGAATTGGGATAACCGGAAAGTTGTCCTAATTTTTGTGCTAATAAAACTGCTTGGGGTGGAGTTAGATAGGTTTTGGCTAAGAGATCGGTTTGATGATAAGCTTGCCGGATTGGGGCATCTAAAAGGATAGTTCCTTGACCCATAATAATTACTCTTTCGGCGTATTCTGGCATTAAATAGAGGTGATGGGTGATCACAACCACCGTTTTGCCCATCTGGTGTAATTGACGACTCACCTCTAAAATTGCCTTAGCCCCTTGGTAATCTTGGCCGGTGGTGGGTTCATCGAAAACAACTAGACGCGGTTCCATGGCTAAAATTGCCGCAATCACTACCCGCGCTCGATCGCCTTTCGGTAAGGAGAGAGGATGATAGGAGCGATATTCTAGCAATCCCATGGCTTCTAGACTTGCTTCCGTGCGTTGGGTAACGATTTCTGGAGAATAACCGAGATTAGTCAGGGCAAATGATACTTCTTTCTCCACAGTGGTGTTAAAAATCTGATTATCGGGATTTTGGGCCACATAACCGATCGATCGGGCTAAATCACTGACAGAAAAGCTATTGGTCGAACGTCCATCAATCATAACTTGACCGGTGGTTGCCGAGAGAAGATTGAGAAAATGCTTGACTAAAGTGCTTTTTCCTGCGCCATTTTGACCGATAATCAGCAGATATTCCCCTTCGGCAATATCGAGGGAAACATCCCGCAAAGCGGTAGTACCATCGGGATAGGTATGGCAGAGATTTTTAACCCTCAGTAGGGGGTTTAAGGGGTCAGAAACCGACGATAATGGAGGGGTTGTGGTGCTATGATGGTAAAAGGATTTAAGCTCGTTTAAACCAGCAAAACCGCGGTCTAGGGTGACAGGAATGGACTCAATCGCCCCGATTTTTTGATCGATCAAAGCAAAAGTAGTGGCCACTTGCGGGGGACGCAGGGCATTTTCCTGTAAACGCTGTACTTGGGAGTAGATCTCTGCCGGGGTTCCCATGGCTTCGATCGCACCTTCCCTTAATAGTACCAGGCGATCGGCATATTCGGCCATTTCCTCGGCCGCGTGGGAGACCATCACAATAGTGACACCGAGATGGCGATTTAATTCCTTAATGGTGGCGAAAACTTCTTGGGCTCCCACCGGATCCAGTTGGGAGGTGGGTTCATCGAGAATTAACAAAGCGGGCTGAACTGCGAGAGCGGCGGCGATCGCTAATCGTTGTTTTTGTCCTCCCGATAGTTCCCCCGGGGATTTTTTTTCCATTCCCTCTAACCGGACTGCCGCTAAAACTTTGGGAATACGCGCTTTAATTTCCTCTCGCGGTAGCCGTAAATTTTCTAGGGTAAAAGCGATTTCATTTTCTATCGAAGTGGCTAAAAGTTGCGTTTCGGGATCTTCAAATACTGCCCCCACATAGCGGGCCAAGGTGCTAACGGGATGGGTTAAAGTGTCTAAACCGGCTACTGTTGCATAACCAAAAAAACGCCCTCCGTAGAATTGGGGGACAATACCGTTAAGAGTTAAACAGAGAGTAGTTTTTCCCGCACCTGTGGGCCCGATAATACCTAAAAATTCTCCTCGATGAATTGCCAAAGAGATATTTTTAAGCACTAGATTGGAGGATTCGGGATAAATATAGGAAACTTTCTCTAATTGGGCGATGATTTCCATTATCGGTGGGGAATAGAAGACGGGAGTGGGGTAGATAGGGAGATATTTTTCAGGGAAATGGGAGTTAGGGACGCTTCTATTTTTCGCTACCTCGATCGATGAACTTGATTATCACACAGGCGGCCTACTACTCTGTGATTTATCCCGCAATTGTACCAGTTACTCCTCGCCCACTCGCAGAAAAACTTAATATTTTCACTCTTGACAAATTTGCTTTAAGGTGCTGAAAAAATCGGGGTAAGAAATGCCGGCCGCTTCAGCGCGATGGATAGTGGTGGGTTGACGGGAATTGAGGGCAGCGATCGCTAGACTCATGGCAATGCGATGATCGGTAAAACTGTCCACTGCCGTGCCGAATAGGCCTGTACCGCCGGTAATCTCTAAACCATCGGGTAATTCTGTTACTTTTGCCCCTAGGCGATCGAGTTGGGTGGCCATCCCTGTCAGGCGATCGCTTTCCTTCACCCGTAATTCCTCGGCATCCTTGATAATTGTCGTTCCTTGGGCAAAAACCGCCGCAACTGCCAAAATCGGAATTTCATCGATCAGACGGGGTATAATCTCACCGGCGATCGTGGTTGCCTGTAGTTGACTGGATTTCACCCGCAGATCCGCCACTGGTTCCCCCGTCACCACCCGTTGATTTTCGAGGGTGATATCTGCCCCCATTGCCTGTAAAACCTGTAAAACTCCAGTTCTAGTCGGGTTTATTCCCACATTTTCGATTAATAACTCGGAATTAGGCACGATTGCCCCCGCTACCAACCAAAAGGCCGCCGAACTGATATCTCCCGGTACGATCACCGTTTGTCCAGTTAAAGTGGGATAACCCGTCACCGTGACGCTATTAGTCTCCCCATCCACCTCAATATTCGCCCCAAAAGCGCGCAGCATCCGTTCACTGTGATCGCGAGATAAAGCGGGTTCCGTGATCGTGGTTTTCCCCTCGGTTAACAGTCCAGCGAGGAGAAGACAGGATTTTACCTGTGCAGAAGCGACGGGAGAATAGTAGTGGATCGGTTGCAGAGATTCCCCAGAAACGGCTAAAGGAGCCAAAGAATGGGCTTTTCTGCCCCAAATTTGCGCCCCCATTTCCTTGAGGGGTTTCACCACCCTGGACATGGGACGCGATCGCAGGGAAGCATCGCCGGTAACGACAAAAAAACGGTCCCGATGACCGGCCAATAATCCTAACATTAAGCGGATCGTCGTGCCGGAATTGCCCGCGTCGAGGATTTCTAAGGGTTCCTCAAGATTGCCTAAACCCCTACCTTTGACGATTACTTTCTCGCTGTTGAGTTGGGAAATTTCCACACCCATGGCACGAAAACAACTAGCGGTACTGCGGGGATCTTCGCCCAATAATAACCCATGAATAACAGTTTCTCCTTCGGCGATCGCCCCTAACATCAGGGAGCGATGGGATATGGATTTATCGCCGGGGATGGTGATTTTTCCCCGTAATCCCGTGATTTTACCCGGATCGATGACTAAATCTTGATGGGATTGGAAGGGGTTAAGGGTGACAATAGACATGATCGTTAGGCAGATGAAGACAAGCTCGATCTATTTTCCCCCTTTACCTCGCCCTTTCCTTGTCAAGTTATGTAAAGAATATTAAGCTAGAAGCATTCAGTCATCAGTTTTTTATCATGCCCACTACTGCCCAAGAAGTTTATAATCAAGTGGTTTGTCACTTATCATCTGGGGAACGTTTACGATTGGCCACAATCATGGGTAGATTGGCGATTTAGCGCAAAGGAGGCTCGAATCAAGCTCAAGCAACTTTATCCATCAATCCAGGATTGAATAAGTAGTAGGGCCTGTTCAGTAATTTGTTGAGCTACTTTTGACATCTCCCCGCTTTAAAAAGACGGGGATTCTAATCGGTGAATAGAAGCGGGTTGAAACCGCGCTTCTATTCGATTACGATATATTTTAGAAAGGCTATCCAATTTATATCGTTGTGGCACTGTCAAAGATGCCCTAC
>NZ_JADBUE010000003.1:0-7440 GCF_020245805.1 Microcystis sp. M179S2
GAAGGTTACATGATATCAGCCAGACTTGGAAACTATCTCATCAAATTAGTTCCCCCATAGAACCCCCTTGAGCCATCTGGCACACTTTTCTCTTTTTGTCAAATTTTATGTTAAGAAAGATGTGACTAATGGATAGCTTATCAAGGGGGGCAGGGGGGATCGAACCTAAAATCCATTTTTAATTTAATTATAACCAGCTACTTAACTACTTAACTGAATCTGCTAGGATGCTATTACAGAATAGAAGACTACATCTATTAATTACTGAGGCAGAACCAAGTTTAACCGCTCTTTTTTAACTACTTCTATCGCTTTGGGTCCCAAAAATTAGGCGTTTCGGTTTACCATGGTCAAAGTGTGCTTTCTAGGCTAATGACTTTGACTAAAAACCCCGTGAGCAGAAACCGTCGTTTTTCCCCGCGCAATCTCTTTGAGACTTGCATGGCCCTATTGGTGTTATGTAATTATATTCTGGTTATTTTCGATTTAACCTATATTCCCCTGCGAGATTTTTGGTTACAGGGACGCTTGCAAATAACCTTATTAAGATTTAATGAACCAATAAAACTCGGGCCGATTGCCTTTCAAGAATTGCAAATACCTCCCGACAAACCCCTAGAAATTCCCTTTGTTAAAGGAATCGCTAAGTATGATGTGGTGAAAGGGATTAAACCCTATCGCAGTACCAGTGAATATTTAGAGACGGTTAATAAACTTAATCAACTGATTAATCAAAAGCTCTTTAACCCAGAGTTTAATCTGCAAGAATATCGCCAAGAGATCGAGAAAATTTTAGACAATTTGCGCCAAAAAAGTGTCAATATGATCGATAATAATCCCTTTGCCTCGGCGGAGAAAACTGGGACTTTAGAGAAGATTAAAAATAAAATGCGCTTGCGGGTTTTTAAAACAGAAAATGTTTCTGCAAAAGCAGCCTTTCAGAAGTTTTGGACTTGGGATTATCTCATTCAAAATGGCTGGGAAAAAGAGTTGAAATTTTTTAATCAAGAAATTCAACCTTTAATAGAAACTAATTATTTTCGTCCCCTGGGAGAAGATGGGAGACCGATAGATAACTTTGAGGCGATCGATTTTTTCTTTGGAACCATCTTTTTCTGGGAATTTATGCTGAGAACTTGGTGGATTGCTCGCACTCATAAAGGTCTGCGTTGGCGCGAGGCTATGTTATGGCGATGGTACGATATTTTTCTGTTTATTCCTATCTGGAGATGGTTGCGATTTATTCCTACTGTTATTCGCCTAGATCAAGTTAAAATTATTAACTTAAGGTTGATTAAAGAACAGGCAGTTAAAGGCTTAGTTGCGCTAATTTCTAAGGATATTACTGAGATAATTGTCCTGAGAATTATTAATAAAATTCAGGAATATATTCGACGGGGACAAGTGGAGAAATTTCTCGATAAATCTCTCAATGGTGGATATAATAATCTCAATGATACTAATGAAATTGTCGAAATTTTTCGGTTATTAGTTAATAGTACCGTTGACAAGGTTTTACCGCAAGTTAAACCGGAAGCAGAAGCTTTAATTAAATACAATATCGAGAAAATTCTCAGTCAAACTCCCGCTTATCAGAGCTTATTGCGATTACCCGGAATGAAAGGGTTAAAAACTGACTTGAGTAATCGTCTATCTAGTCAATTGTATCAATCCTTTGTTAATATAGCGGAAAAGATTACCCAGGAAGACGAAGTTTTTGAGCGTTTATTGCAGCAATTAGTCCAACGTTTCGGGCAATCTCTCGCCGGGGAATTACAATCCCGTCACAGTCTAGAAAGAATCGAGATGTTATTAATTATCTTCCTAGAAGAAGTGAAATTAAACTATGTAGAAGAATTCTCAGATGAAGACTTAGAAACTATCCTCGAACAAACTCGGTTACTCCACTCTCAAAGTGCAGAAACTAACCCAGCAGAAACCATGAATCCCCGTCGTCTTCCCTAAAAATTAGCGATCATTGATTAGGTAATATTGCTTGATCTTTTGATCACTTTTGTACTAAAATTTCTGCTGAAACCCCCATTACTCAATTAACCTAATTATCTACTCCCATGTTAACAAAAATTATTCTCGGGTTACTTTGGTTAGGCTTCGGATTATACGCTTTTTTACTAGCACCCCCCGATCAACCAGATACAGTGAATTTAATTATCGATCTTTCCACTGGGAAATGGCAATATATCAACCCGTTAATTATCGCTCTTTTTAACCTGATGGGAGTTTGGCCACTGATCTACACTAGCCTTTTAATTATCGATGGTCGTGACCAAAAGATCATCGCTTGGCCCTTTACTTTTGCCTCCTTTGCCGTGGGTGCTTTCGCTATTTTACCCTATCTAACTCTCCGTCAACCCAACAGCAATTTTACTGGTAAAAAAAATCTGGTCATTAAACTTTTAGACTCACCTTGGTTAGGAGTAATTGCCCTAATTACTGCGGCAATTTTAATCGCTTACGGATTAATTAACGGCAATTGGTCTGATTTTTGGTATCAGTGGCAAACTAGCCGTTTTATTCATGTTATGAGTTTAGATTTCTGTCTTTTAACCCTATTATGTCCAATTTTGCTGCAAGATGATCTAACCCGACGGGGATTAAAAAATCCTTTCCTGTTGCCGGTAATTTCCCTATTACCTCTAATCGGTCCGGCAATTTATTTAATTATTCGTCCTCGCTTAGGGGAGAATTAAGAGTAAATTTACTTGGGTAAACTCGGCCTAGTTATCAGTTGTTTTTTAACCATTTCTTGACAGGAGAAGTTCATATTTAACAGAAATTATGCTGAGGTTCCTCTAAAATATGAGGAAAGAGATTAATGTCCAGATTAGAAGGAGTGTTTAACCTTGTTAGAGAGTCAAAAACCACCTCGGATTTACTGCTTTCAAGCTGATTATCTTGCCTCCCAACAATTTAACCCCCAAGAGATTCCCGCTTGGTTATCCTTAGAGGTAAACTGGCAGGGTTATAGAATTCATACCCTACCCTGGGTAGCAGACGTAGCTAGGGTATTAGGATTATTAGCGATCGAAGATACCCCCCAAGGGTGGCAAGATCATTTAGAAAGCTTGGGATTAGCCAAAATTAGGTTAATGGACAGCGAGGAGTTTTTTGAGGATAAATCTTTATCGGGATGTTAAAAATGCCCTATAATTGGCAATTTAGTGATGATTCTACCGGTCAATTTATGCCCTATAAACTACTCTTCGTCTGTTTAGGAAATATCTGTCGTTCTCCCGCTGCCGAGAATATCATGACTTATCTGATTGAACAAGAAGGATTAGGCAATAAAATCCTCTGTGATTCCGCGGGAACTGCCGGTTATCATATCGGTTCTCCTCCCGATTCTCGCATGAATACGGCGGCCAAAAAACGCGGTATTCCTCTGCAAGGTACAGCTAGACAATTTACCCGCGAGGATTTCGAGAATTTTGATCTAATCTTAGCCATGGATAAAGCCAATTATCAAGATATTTTATCCCTAGATCGGACAGGAAAATATCAAGAAAAGGTCAAGTTAATGTGTGACTATGCTCGTTATCACCCAGAAAAAGAAGTTCCCGATCCCTACTACGGTGGTCGTGAAGGTTTTGAACGCGTAATCGAGCTACTTTTAGACTCCTGTGGCAGTCTTTTGGAGGAAGTAAAAAACAAAATTTAAGTTTTTTATTTCAGCTAATCGATTAGTCTATGTTCGAGGGAAAAACGCACCAATTCGGCCCGATTGTTAGTAGTTGTTTTTCTGAGTAAACTACTAACATATTTCTCGATCGTGCGAGAACTAAGATGCAGTTTTTGCCCAATTTCACTGTTAGAAAGTCCCCGGGCTAAATGTTCTAACACTTCCCGCTCGCGATTAGTTAACTTAAAATCGTCCTGTAAAGAAGAAGTTAAAACATCCCTAGTTTTGGGGCTTTCTTCTGGTTTTAATTTCTGATATTGACGTTCACTTTGCACCATTTGCGATCGCTCTAAAAGATTGCGAATAACTGCTTTTAATTCCTCCATCTCAAAAGGTTTAGGAAGATAGATATCACAACCCACTTGATAACCGCGAATTCTTTCCTCTGTTGACCCTCTTTCAGTTAAAAAAATTACCGGTAATAACCTAAATTCTGGCTGTTGCCGCACCTTAGTCACCAAAGAATAGCCGTCTAAACGCGGCATTTTGATATCCGATACCAAAAGATGGGGATGATAGGTATCCAATAAATTCAAAGCTTCCAAACCATTACTCGCCGCCACCACACTATAACCTGCTAATTCTAAATAGTCTTTGACCGCTAGGCGGATACCGGGGTCATCATCGGCAATTAGAATCAAAAGAGGCATAGAAATTAACAGGACAAGGTTTTTTCAGTATTGATAGCCTAGCACCCTCCGCTCGTCACAATTGTCCATCAAGCTACAGAGGCCGTTGTAACTGATATTATACTAGCAGTTAGCAATCAGCCTTTTCAGTGATCAGTAATCAGATGTGAGTTTTCAGCTTTTTCTCCTCCTCTCCCCACTTCCCACTCCCCCAACCCCTTTTTTACTTTTGACTTAACATGACAGATTATTTGGTTTTATTGACAATTTTTGCGGGTATTTATGCGATTTTTGCCCTCGGTTTAAATCTACAATGGGGATTTACTGGCTTAATTAACTTTGGTCACGTTGCTTTTGCCACTTTAGGGGCTTATGCAACGGTTTTATTAACTTTACAGGGTGTACCGATGATTTTTGCCGCCATTGTCGGGGCACTCCTAGGGGCATTGTTGGGATTGGCCATCGGTTTTTCCACCCTGAGATTAAGAGCCGATTATCTAGCAATTGTCACCATCGGGGTATCTGAGTTAATTCGTTTACTGGTGCTTAACGAGGATTGGTTAACGAAAGGCAGTTTCGGACTACAACGTTATCCCCTACCTTTGGATATAAATCCCAGTTTTCCCGTCAAATTATTAATTATTGCCCTGTTTACCCTGCTTGCTATCTTTGCTCTCTGGCAATTGGGGCGCAATCTGCAACGACAATGGCGCGAAGCTGGGCAAATTAGCGGCAAAAGCTATCAACCGACGCAAAAGAGAGCTTTAATATTTTGGGGGTCGTTAGGGGCGATAATACTGCTTTTTCTGTATATAAACGGCGTAATTGCCCTGAATGACTATAATTACAAAGCGGGGCTGATGGTGGTAGTTTTAGTCCTCCTCGCTCTCGTTTATACTGGGTTAGAATTACTTTTGCGATCGCCTTGGGGACGCATCCTCAAAGCGATTCGGGAAGATGAAGAAATTCCCCGGGCTTTAGGAAAAAATGTCTTTTGGTATAAGTTACAATCTTTGATGTTAGGCGGTGCGATCGCTGGTTTAGCTGGGGCTTTTTTAGCATGGCAATTAACCACTATTTACCCGACTAATTTTGAACCATTATTGACTTTTAACGCTTGGATTATTATCATTCTCGGTGGCTCTGGTAGCAATGCCGGCACCTTACTAGGAGCAGTAATTTTCTGGGCTTACGATTCCCTGACTCGCTTTATTTTGCCCCAATTAGATATTTTTAATGATAGCCAATTAGGGGCTTTACGGATTATGATTATCGGTCTGCTGCTCATGGTTTTAATGATCTGGCGACCCCAGGGTATCCTCGGCAAAAAAGAGGAGTTAACTTTGGGAAAATAATTTCAGTTATCAGTTATCAGTTATCAGTTATCAGTTATCAGTTCATCGATTACTCTTCACTGAAAACACTTCCCACTTCATAATTCATAATTCATAATTCATAATTTATATATGTTACTTTCTGCCAAAGGATTATCGAAAAGTTTTGGGGGCATTCGCGCCGTCAATAATGCTTATTTGGATGTGCCGCAGGGCAGCATCACCGGGTTAATCGGGCCAAATGGAGCCGGCAAAACCACACTTTTTAACCTTTTATCTAATTTTATTCGCCCAGATAAAGGAGAAGTTTTTCTTGATGGTCAGCCCATTCATCAGCTGCCTCCCTATCAAATTGCCCTGAAAGGATGTGTGAGAACTTTTCAAGTAGCACGGGTATTATCCCGATTAACGGTGTTAGAAAATATGCTCTTAGCTAGTCCGGGGCAAACGGGAGAAAATTTTCTCAAAGTCTGGTTTCAGGGGGCAAAAATTCGCCAACAGGAACAGGAAAATCGTGCCAAAGCTTTGGACATATTAGATTCGATTGGTCTAGGGGAGAAAGCGCAGGATTATGCGGGAGCTTTATCGGGAGGACAGCGTAAATTATTAGAGATTGGCCGAGTGCTAATGACCGAGCCAAAATTAATTTTATTAGATGAACCGGCCGCCGGAGTTAATCCCACTTTAATCGCTCAAATCAACGACCATATTATCGAGTGGAATCGTCAGGGAATTACCTTTTTAATTATCGAGCATAATATGGATGTGATTATGTCCCTTTGTCACCACATTTGGGTATTAGCAGAAGGGACAAATTTAGCCGATGGTATTCCCAGCGAAATCCAAAAAAACGAGCGGGTTTTAAAGGCTTATTTAGGAGACTAAAGCTAATTTTTGCACCTGTTGAACAAAGTTAGCCAGAATTTTTAAGCCATTAGTCGAGGATTTTTCCGGGTGAAACTGCACCGCTACCAAACGCTCACGAGCGATCGCTGCCGTCACCATTTGACTGCCGTGGCTGACGGTGGCAGCAGTTAGATGACTATCAAGGGGATCGACATAATAGGAATGGACAAAATAGACGTGAGGGTGCGGGGGTAATCCCTGCCAAAGAGCATGATCCGGCTGGGTAAAGTTTAATTGATTCCAACCCATGTGGGGAATGGTAATGCCAGGTTCCGAGCGAAAACGGCGCACTGTCCCCGGAATAACCCCTAAACCCGCCTCTTGTCCTTCCTCTGATGAGTCAAAGAGAATTTGTAAACCGAGACAGATACCGAGAAAAGGTTTACCGTTAGCGATCGCCGCTTTGAGCGGTTTTTCTAGATGACGGCTGCGAATTTGCCGGACAGCAGGATCAAAAGAACCGACTCCGGGTAAGACAATAGCGTCAGCTTTTTCCAGATCGAGGGGAGAATCGGTAATTTTCGGCACTGCACCCACGGTTTCCAGTCCTTTACAGGCAGAGTGCAGATTTCCCATGTCATAATCGATGACAGCGATTAAGGTCATTGCTATATACTGAACAAGCGATAACCCTATTTTAGAGCAATCACGCAGAACGAACCACAGAGACACAAAGGACACAAAGATCGATCACTACTATATAGGGTTTGCTGAAAAAGCTTTTCCTGGGGGCAGGGTGTGGGGTGTGGGGTGTGGGGTGTGGGGTTTTACCGATTTTGAGGTAGTCAGTTGCCTAATTTTCAGGGAAAAAGTACCTGAATTTTGCCCCCGATCCCCGCAATGGCTGGCACTTTTTGAGGGAAAAAAAGTC